>NZ_JAGGMO010000007.1 GCF_017875395.1 Methanococcus voltae
GGGGTGTAAGTGTCAAGGTTTTCCGAGGCATTAAGCCCGCTAATACTAATAGTTCAAGTGATAAAAGATATTCTGGACACTTAAAGATATGAGAGTTTGTGTCACATATTTTCTTGACATAACGGTCATAGCGGAGGTGTACATCCGATCCCATTCCGATCTCGGAAATTAAGCCCTCCAGCGATTTCTTAAGTACTGCCATATGGTGGGAACAAGATGACGCTGTTAGTCACTTTTTTTTATCTAATTTAATTAATTCGAGTTTTCTAGTATGATATGTAACTAATATGTTACATATGAGTAGAAAAGTAGAATCAATATATTTTTATAGTTTTATAGACTAGTGTATTTTAATAATATACTATTATTATACTATATATCAGGAAGCAAGTAAACTAGCGACTATCCAATAGGAGGAAGCTCTGCCCACCCATAAGTGTAGGTTTCTGAGAAGAAACGAATGAATTATAGAAAGGATACAGTTTTAAAACAATGACGATGATTTTTGAGGAGTTTTAAAAGTACTGGTGAAACCGATTCATTTTACACGGGTGCAAGCATTAGCGCTTAGCTAAATGTCGCTTAAACTACAGAAGGCAGGCTATAGTTTTCATGCTTCTTCATTTATTTGAATTTATTTGGGACCTTTTTTTATTTATTTAGCTATTTTATAATTTATTTTGAAATGATATACCTATATATAATTTTACTACATAATGTATACCTATATTAAAAATTTATACTAATTTTTTTACACAATCATAGTTTTAAATTATCAAAAAGTTATGATTTAAAATATAATTTAAGTTAGATTTATGGTGGGCCTTGAATATGTTGCATGTAAAAACATCAGAAGACATGAAAGATTATTTTGAAAATATATTGAAAGATGTAATGGATACTTATGACGTTGCAAAATCATGTCGTTCTAAAAATTTGGATGTATTTAATGAAGTGGAGATACCTTTAGCAAAAGATATGGCAGATCGGGTTGAAGGTATAGTTGGACCAAGTGGGGTATCTCAAAGGATTAGGGATTTAGTTTCGGCATATGGTAAGGAGCCAGCTTCTTTAGAAATTGCCAAAGAAATAGTGGAAGGTAAATTTGGCGAGTTTAAGGATGCCGAAAGCCCGCGAGATGCATTAGCGGAACAAGCAGTAAGGACAGCGCTAGCCGTAATTACAGAAGGTATTGTAGCAGCACCTTTAGAGGGTATTGCAGGCGTAAAAATCAAAAAGAATTTTGATAATACGGAATATTTGGCAATATATTTTGCAGGGCCGATTAGAAGTGCTGGAGGAACAGCGCAAGCTTTGGCAGTATTAGTTGGAGATTATGTTAGAAAAAACATGGGTTTAGATATTTACAAACCTATCGAAGATGAAGTAGAACGTTATGTGGAGGAAGTGGAGCTTCACCAATCTGAAGTTGGTAATTTCCAGTATTCTCCAAAGCCTGAAGAGATAAGAATTGCAGTTAAGAATATATCTGTAGAAATTACTGGGGAAGCAACTGACCCTGTAGATATAAGTGGTCACAGAGATTTAGAGCGTGTAGAGACTAATCAAATAAGAGGGGGAGCTTTATTGGCTTTAGTTGAAGGTGTATTGTTAAAAGCCCCTAAAATTTTAAGACACGTGGATAAATTAAACATTCAAGGATGGGAATGGTTAAAAGACCTTAAAAATAAAAAATCAGGCGAAGACACCATTGGAGAAGAAGAAATCAATGACAATGAGAGCGAAGACTTTGGGTCAGAATATGCAGATGTAAAAATCGATGCCATTACTAAATATATTGGAGATGTAATTGCAGGAAGGCCTGTTTTTGCGCACCCTTCAGCAGTTGGTGGTTTTAGATTAAGATATGGCAGGAGTAGAAATACTGGTTTTGCTACAGATGGATTCCACCCTTCTACTATGTATTTATCGGATGAATTTATGGCAATTGGTACGCAATTAAAAACAGAACGACCCGGTAAGGCGACTTGTGTAGTTCCCGTAGATGGGATAGACGCACCAATAGTTAGATTATCTTCAGGAAGTGTTTTCAAAGTAAAATCCCCAACTTTAGCTAAAAAATATAATTTGGAATTAAAAGAAGTTTCGGAGATATTATTTTTAGGCGATATATTGGTAAATTATGGTGATTTTTTAGAAAATAACCATAATATATTACCAAGTAGTTGGTGTATCGAATGGTATGAGAAAATTTTGAAGTCTAAAAATATTGAATATGCTAAATTTTTTAAGGATTTCAATAACCCAACTCCTTCAGAGGCTGTTGAATTTGCCAAAAAAACTAATACTCCATTACACCCCGAATTTACATACCATTGGCATGACGTTTCAAAAGAAGATATATTAAAACTTATATATTTTATTTCAGAGGGTAAATTATTAAGTTTTGATTTTATCCAATCACCAAATTCCCCTATTTCAAAATTATTTGAAAATGAGCAATATTTGGATTTCTATGACACAAATTGGAATTTAGAACAGTTTTATGTTTTAAAATATGATGATGCTAATGAATATCAAAAATACTGTAAGAGATTACTAGAATTAATAGGTATACCTCATTTACTCCATCACGAAAATAATACTAAATGTTTAATACTATTTGAATACGAGACTATTTTAGAATCTTTAGGTTTTGAAATAGTTAAAAAAGGTAATGATTATAATTTGTCAAATAATAATCAGTATTATGTAGAAAATTTAAACATTTTAGAAGAATTTTCTGAATTAGATAATTCAAATGATAAAAAATCAATAGATGAGTTGAATGATAAGTTTAATTTATCAAGAATATTGAATTCAATGCATTTAGTAAATTCACTGTCAAAAATACCTATAAAAAGAAATTGCTACGTTTATGTGGGTGCTAGAATGGGTAGGCCTGAAAAGGCAGCTTCAAGAAAAATGAAACCGCCAGTAAATGGTTTGTTCCCTATCGGTAATTCTGGAGGTATGGTGAGGCTTATAAATAATGCAATAGAGAATAATGCAAACGATGATTTGGATATATCTATTGGTACGTGTCCAAAATGTGGATTTTTAAGCGCTTATACAAAATGTCCAAAATGTGGCATTGAAGTTCCTTTAAAAAGAACTGCAAATGTTAGATTACCTTTAAAAGAATACTGGAAAATTGCATTATCGAATTTATCATTAAATAAAGCCGGTGACGTAAAATGTATTAAAGGTATGACTTCTAAAGATAAATTAATAGAACCTTTAGAAAAGGCTATCTTAAGGGCTTCGAATGAAGTTTACGTATTTAAAGATGGCACTACTAGATTTGATTGTACGGATGTACCAATAACACACTTTAAGCCTTCGGAAGTACACACGTCTGTTGAAAAGTTGCTGGAATTGGGTTATTCCTATGATATTCATGGTAATAAATTAATAGACGATGATCAGATTTTAGAACTTAAGGTTCAGGATGTAATTGTACCTAAAAGTTGTATGGATTATTTCGTAAATGTTTCCAATTTTATTGATGACTTATTGGAAAAATATTATGGAGTAGATAGATATTACAACATCTCAAAAGCTGACGAATTAGCAGGGCAATTGATCATAGGTATGGCACCACACACTTCTGCAGGAATGGTTGGACGTATTGTAGGTTATAGTATAGCAAATGTTGGTTATGCGCACCCTTATTTCCATGCTTCAAAAAGAAGAAACTGCGATGGTGATGAAGACGCTTTCTTCTTACTATTGGATGCGTTTTTGAACTTCTCAAAAAAATTTTTGCCTGATAAAAGAGGTGGACAGATGGATGCACCTCTAGTATTAACAACATTGCTTGATCCGAAAGAGGTAGATGGTGAAGTTCACAACTTAGATACCTTATGGGAATATCCTTTAGAATTTTATGAGAAATCCATGGATATGCCAACACCTAAAGAAGTAAAAGATTTAATCGAAACGGTTGACGATAGACTAGGTACTGAAAAACAATATGAGGGCTTAGGTTATACTCACGAAACTACACGTGTAGATGAAGGTCCTTTAGTATGCTCTTATAAGACATTAGGGTCGATGTTTGAAAAAACAACTGCTCAACTCGAGATAGGTAAAAGAATTAGGGCAACAGATGAGCGAGATGTAGCCGAAAAGGTTATTCAGACACACTTTGTACCTGATTTAATAGGTAATTTAAGAGCTTTTTCGAGGCAAGGTGTACGTTGCAAATGCGGTGCAAAGTATAGGCGAATGCCCTTAAAAGGGACTTGTAAAAAATGTAACAGTAAATTAATATTAACTGTTTCAAAAGGTGCAGTTGAGAAATATATGGATGTTTCTCAATCAATGGCTGAAAAATATGAGGCAAGCGACTATATAAAACAGAGATTAGAGTTAATTCGTGAGGGAATTGATAGTTTATTCGTAAATGAAAGGAATAAACAATTTAGAATAGATGATTTCTTTAAATAATTCAAATTTATTTTTCTTTTATTTAATTATTTTTTTAAATATTTTTAAAATAGTATGTGATATATAGTATACAGCTACGTTTATTTTTGATTTATATTATTGTACTAAATATAAGATTTAAAATTTAAAAATAAAAAAAGTTTTAGACTTAAGAATACAAGTCTGATGGAATATTTTTATTATTTTGGTTAGTTAACCTATTTAACACTTCTTCAAAATCTTTTTCCGAAATTTCATCCAAATCTTCAATAATGGCTTTATGTAGTAACGGTTTTAATAATTTTTCTTTCAATACTCTTCCGTTCATACCTTCTGTTTTTTTAATATATTTTTTGAAATCCACTTTAACTTTTACAGGTAATTTTTTAGAGTATGTTTTTAATATTTCCAATCGTTCTTTTTCATCAGGTATTTTAAATAATATTTCTTCCTCAAACCTACTTCTAACTGCTAAATCTAACATATCTGGATTATTTGTAGCTGCAATGGTTATTACTCCTTCATTTTCATGAATACCATCTAATTCGGTTAATAGCGCATTCACAACTTCCGATACATCTCCTCGTAATGATTGATAATTCCTACTTAATGCTATAGCATCTATTTCATCAATAAAGATAATACATGGTTTGTTTGTTGCAGCTTCTTCATATAATCTTTTTATAACTTTGGAACTATCTCCAACATGTTCCCCAATTAACTCAGTAGCCTTTATTAACTTTAAATTGCTTTCAGTTTGGGATGCCAAAGCTCTCGCTAACATAGTTTTCCCAGTACCTGGTGGACCATAGAATAATATATTTTTTGGCGACCATTCCCCAAATATTTCTGGTTTTTCCAAATATTTCATTATTATTTTACATTTCTTTTTAGCTTGTTCCTGGCCTATAATTTCTTCAAAGTAGGTTTTTTTAACATTTTTAATTTCGTTTTGAATAGGCGTGTTTAATTTGTATATTGTTTCTTTTGTTGTAATTTCCCCGTCTTTCGGGTATAGGGATAAAATTTTAAAGGCATAATCGGGAATAATACTATTATCGAATAAGTAATCCCCTTCTTTGATTATTTCATTTTCCCATTGATCTCTAGCATAATGGTTAAATAATTTACCATCATCCACAGTAACTTTAATATTTTCCCCATTTATCTTAATTGGAAATCCAACAGGTTCTAAAATAACGTATTTAATACCTATGTTATTTTCTGACGGTTCAACAATTTTTTGAGGGTTTGATTTTAATTTAATGCTGTTAAATGTTATATTTTTCATAAATACACCTCATTAGAGGTTGGTAATTTTAAATTTTAGCTTATTATTTAAATTTTGGATAAATTTTAATAAATCTTAACCTTGAACTATTTATTATATTTACTCTATTATATATAGATTGGCTAATTTGTAATTTGTATATTGTTTCTGTTATATTTGGATAGTATATTATACTAATAAATTGATAATTTATTTATGATTTAAAATTAGAAATAAAATTATTAATATTACAATAACATATACTATAATTTGTTAACTCATAATTATAGAATTAATAATATTTACAAATTAAATCTTATATTTATTCATACATTCATTCGTTTTAAATATTAATTGAATATTTAAACTACTTGTAAGTGAGATTGGGACAATGATTGATAATTCAATTTTAATATGGGTATTTTTTATATTTTTATTCATTTATCCGCAAATGATATTTAAATATCGATTATTACAGAGATATAATAAAATAAAGCAACTAGAAGTTAGTAGGGGTTCTAGGGTAATTGTAATGATACACAGGCAAGAGCAACTTGCATTGTTTGGACTACCCCTCTATAAATTTATAAGTATAGAAGATAGTGAAGAAGTTTTAAGGGCCATACGTTTAACACCTGATGATATGCCTATAGACTTAATATTACATACTCCAGGGGGTCTGGTTCTTGCAAGTGAACAAATAGCATCTGCTTTAATGGAACACAAGGCTAAAACAACTGTTATTATACCTCACTATGCTATGAGTGGTGGTAGCCTTATTGCACTGGCTGCTGACGAGATTATAATGGATAAAAATGCAGTAATGGGCCCCGTTGATCCACAGATTGGTCAGTATCCTGCGGCTTCCATATTAAGTGTTCTAGATAAAAAATATATTTCAGAAATAGACGATGAGACATTAATACTGGCAGATATCTCTAAAAAAGCTATAAATCAAGTTAAAGACTACGTTTGCCATATTTTGAAAAATAAAGTTGGATTAGAAAAAGCTAAACAACTTTCAGAAATCTTAGCAACTGGAAAATGGACGCATGATTATCCATTATATATTGAAAAGTTACAAAATTTAGGCGTTGCTATAAATACAAAAGTTCCTGCAGAAATATATAATTTATTTGATTTATATCAACAATCATCAAACCAACGACCTTCTGTTCAATATATACCTGCCCCATATGGCTCAAATAAAGAGTCTAAAAAATCAAGTGAAAGTCTTGTCAAATCAATATCTAAACTGTTAAATACTAAATAATATCATATGGTGATTTACATATTTCACCATATAAATATTGTATCTTAAATCTAAAAAAAATTAATACAAAGGTATTTTTTTATGAGCAATGTGAATAACGATTTTGAAGAGAACTACTACGAAAATTTAAGTAATAATGTTATTAGAAGAGAATTTCCAAAAGTTACAATATTGGACAATTTAAATGAAGATATTGGGAAAAATGATAAGATTTTAAAAATAAATGGTAGAAATTTTAAAGTTTTATATGCCGATAACTTCATAGATAGGGCTCGTGGACTAATGTTTAAAGATATATTAGTTAATGAAGCGTTAATTTTTAAATACGTGTTTAGAAAGATACATGTACACACTTATTTTATGAAATATCCGATATATGTAATCTTTTTAAATGATGGCAAGGTAGTTGATTTTACACATTTGAAACCTTGGAGCACCTATCAATCCAAAGAATATTCAAATATGATGATAGAGTTTAAAGATGCAAGCTTTATTAAATAATTATTTTAACCTAACTTTACTTATTACAGATTATTTTATCAACTGAAATAATAACATCTTTATTTTTTACTTTTAAGTTATTATCGTCTATTAAAATAATATCTCCATCTTTCACGTCACCTAAAATATCTATTTCATAATATAATGTAGGATTTTCACAAATCCTGTCGATTGCAAGGTATTCGTCATAAAGTTTTAATTTTCCGTTTTTAATATGCCCTATTTCGCCTTGAGTAGCTATTTTTTTCTCAATAAGCATTAATTTTTGTACTTTAATTATTTGATTTTTTAAATCATTTCTATAATCTACTAATTCATCCAACTCTTTTGCAATAATTTTTTCTAAATTCACGTAGTTAAAGTTTGAGTATGAATCAACATCACTACTTGAAGAGGGGGCATCTATATTTGATAATATATTTTTAAAGAGTTTTTCAATTTTTAAAATATCGCCTGATTTTATTATATTTACGTTTTTTTGTAATTCAACCTGAACCAGACTTTTTAAATGTTTATTTCCAAAAATTATAATTCCAGAGCCTTTTTTTAACTCCTTTTCCGTAATTTTATCATCAATTATTTTAACAAGTGCACAACTATTTTTTGATAGGTACATTCTTTTCCTTTTAGATTGATTGCTTATAGTCTTAACTTCCCCCATTAAACAACCGTCTAATTTTTTTACTTTATCCTGGGCATCTGTAATGTGTACATTTACACCATATTCTAAAGCCTTTTCTTTTAATTCTTCATCATTTTTTAATTTTCCTTCGTAGAGTAGCGATTCTAATTTTTCCCTATTTCCTTCAGAACCTCTAAATAGGATATTTCTTTTATCGCCTGCAATTGCAGAACCATTAGTTCCATAATAGCCAATAATAACGCTCATGATATCACCAGGGGTATAAATTTCATACTATCTTATATTATCTTACACATTTTTGTTTTAACGTTTTAATAATTACTTTTATAATTTACATACTATTTTATAATATTAAAGTATTAGCTTATGTTATTGTAATAATACATAATATAGAATAATAAATAATAAATATTAAATACCATTATGATTATATTATCAAATAATACAATATTTAAAAATTTAGTTACTTAAGAGGGATATATATGGTAGACATGGATAGAATTAGTATTTCATTGCCCAAGAATCTTCTTGAAGAATTCGACGAAATAATACTTGAAAGGGGCTATGCAAGTAGAAGTGAAGCTATAAGGGATTCAATTAGAGAATATATTATAAAGCACAAATGGATAAGAAGCCTACATGGTGAAAGGTCCGGAACTATAAATGTGGTGTACGATCATCATTCTACTGACGTAATGGAAAAAATAACCACAATTCAGCATGATTATTCAAAGATAATCGTGGCTACCATGCATATACACATGGACCATGACCACTGCATGGAAGTAATCATTGTTAGGGGAGATGCTAAAGATATAAAAGAATTAACTGATAAATTAACATCACAAAAAGGTGTTAAACAGGTAAAATTAACTGTGATGGTTCCTGGGGGCAATATACCGCAGTAATCAATTAATCCCTCATTTAATTTTTATTATTTAAATTATTATTTAAATTATTAGTTCAAAACCTGCATTTTTAATTTCTTTTTCTTTTTTATAAATTAAATCTTCAAATTCTTTTTCGAAATTTGAATCAATATACTTGGAAATTTTTAATGTATTCATAAAATTAACTGAGTAATACGTCTTTTCATAGTATTTTGGAATTTCTACGACATGTTCTTTTTTCAAATATCGTACTAAACTATGATTTAAAAATAAACTATAACCTTCATCTAATAAATCAATAGCATAAAATGGATTTTTAACTACTTTAGTTATTTTAAAATCAATTTGTTCCTGTTTTAATGTTTTCCAAACAATACGGTGAGCAGAATGGTGAATTCCAATCATATTTTTGTAATCAAACTTATCATTAATTTCTGAATTGTGGGCCATTACATAATAATCTTTTGCAATGGGAAATGGCTCTCCTTCTAGCCTATAGCTCCAATAAGGGTCGTCTATACCAACTACTTTAGTTAACCCTGAATTATATAATCTTAATATATTATCGAAGGAAGAAATTAATATATCTTCAAATAGTAATTTTCCAATTTCTCCACTAATGAAACCGCAAGCTACAAAAGGTTTTTCTGAAATTCGTTTATCTAATGAGGTATAGTATGATACAATACCTTCAGCTTCTTTTGATAAAGTACTTCCTGAAGGGGACGAATCCAGCAATTTTAGATTTAATTTAGATTCCAATCTTTTTATCTGAATATTTATTGAAGAAACAGGGGTTTTTAATAATTCTGCCACTTTATGTTGAGATTTATGTAATTTTAATAGTTTTAAAATCTGCAATTGATTATTTGTAATTGTTTGATTATGATATTTAAGTTGTATGGTAGGCGATAATTTATTATCTTGTAAACTGTCAGCATTTGATGACTTCTTATAATTCATAGGTATCTTTTCTTCCATTATACCGCCCAACTTTTAAAATTTGTACATTATATTATATATTGGTATATTACATTTTAATTTTGAAATAGAAATAGAAATAGATTAACAATATAATATTTATATAATATTTACATATTTTATTTTTTATACCTTATTAAATAAATTTTACAATATTTAATTATATTATCATAGTGGTGATTTTATGAATTCAATAGATATTTTTGAAAATTCGATTAAGGCTTATAAAATAACTGAGAAATATCATGGAAATTATGTTGGATTAGAACGTGCTCTATTTTTGGGCTGGTACTGTGAATTAGAAAATCCTTGTAAATTCTGTTATATGTCTACTCAAAAAGATAAGATTAAAGAACCGTTGAAAGCAAGAAGAAAATTAGAAACAATTCTTGCTGAAGCATCAATAATGAAAAGAATAGGTTGGAAGTTAGAGTTCATATCTGGCGGTTATGGTTATAAAATTGAAGAATTAAATGATATGATAGAAATGATAGCCCATATCCAAGGTTGTAAGCAATATTTAAATTTAGGAATAATAGACTTCGAAAAACTTAATTTAAACAATATCGAAGGTATTGTTGGAGCGATAGAGACTGTAAATCCTGAATTACATCAAAAAGTATGTCCTGGAAAACCCCTGGAAAATACAAAAGATATGCTTTTAAAAGCTAAGGATTACGATTTGAAAACCGGCATTACCATTATATTAGGAATGGGGGAAACTGAAGACGATATTGAGAAATTGCTACAAATGATTGAGGAATTGGATTTAAATAGGATAACATTTTATTCATTAAATCCTCAAAAAGATACAATCTTTGAACATAAAACTTCAACAACCACTTTAAATTATATGAACTGGGTTTCCCAGGTTAGATTGAATTATCCTAAGTTAAAGATAATTTCTGGTACGTGGGTTGATAAGTTACCAAATATTGGACCTTTAGTTATGGCAGGTTCTAATATAATCACTAAATTCCCGTTATTTAGCATATATGGTACAAAATATGGCAAAACTGTTGAAAATGAAATAACATCAACGGGTAGGGAGCTTTTGGGAACTTTTTCAGATGTGGATGTTTTAAATTCTAAAAAAGAGCTTTTAAGTAGCCCTTATGTTAAAAATATTCTCAATGAATCATATCGTGTCGATAAAAACGTAGAAATTTCTGAAAAGAATTTAGCGATTTTAAAAGAAATGGATGTAAATATAACTAATAAAATAGATAGTTACGTTAAAAAAACTACTAAAAATGCTATGAAATATATTTAAAAGCTAGAATTATGTTATATTATATTTTTAATATAATAAAATTTATTAATTTTTAAATCTAATCCATTAGGGATATTTTTATAATAAATTTATTTTTACAGATTTTTTATAATTTTAAAATCTAATATATTATAATCAATTATTTAATATATGAGTATAGTATTATACTATAGTTATTAAACAAATTTGGGAAATCATGAAATGCAGGAAAATAAATAACGAAGAAATAAGAACAGTTAAAAATCTACTTTCAAGATATATTGGTAAAAGTGTAGAAACTTTACCTTTTGACAATGTTTTGGTTGTAGGAAATGATTTAAAAAGATTGCAGTATGTAAGTGATGATATTTTAAAAAATATGTTTGAAAATGAATTATCTTACAAAGTAACCAGCATGGGAATTAATTTGGGCGTTTTGATAATCAAAAATGACAAGGAAAAATTTTCTCCATCTGTAGAGTGTTTAAATTTAATTTCAAAATATGTTACTAAAAATTATGTAGTTTTAAATGGAAAAGGGGAAGAAATGTTTCTTTATGCAAAAGATGCTTTTGAATCATCTTTTGAAGAAATAAGCGGCGAAGGTAAACTAGTAGTTTTTAATAAAAATAGGGAATTAATAGGTATGGGTAATTATAATGGTGAAATACTAGTTAATTTGATGGATAAGGGATGGTATTTACGAAATGGTGGATAATACTACATTAGGGATAATATGGAAAAAATGGCTAATTTAAATAAAAATGCAGTAGAAAACAAAGATAATCTTATTAAATTCTCCAAAATGACTTCTAAAATACTTAAAGACATAATAAACATAGTTGATGAATATACGAAAGATATTATATTGGCAGAAAATTATGAAATTGAATTTAAAGGATTTAGTTTAACAGATGCTGATGGGCGATTACATAGAATACTAAGCATTTCAGATCTTGATGAACTATATTCAAAAGAATACTTGAAAAATGACCAAATAACGCTAAATGGTATTGAATTGAAAACTGATGACCTAGACTCTGAAAAAGATATTTTAGAAACTTATTTTCAAAATAGGTCTTATAAGCTTAAAAACATAGATTTAAGAAATTTAGAGAATGGTTATATTACCATATACTTATCTTCAAAAAAATCTAAGAACTATCGGTTTAAAAAAGATGATAAATATACTGTTTTCCATAAGGACTTTAGTAATATTAGTGCGGAACATTTTGAAAGAGTTCTAAGGTGGAAAGATTTAGATTCTACGCAATTGGATGAGTTATTAAAATCTTTTGACGTCAAATGTGAAGAATTGCTAAATAACATTTCTGATACAACAGCTATTGGAGAATTAGAATTGTATTTGGATTTATTCAATGATTTAGAGCATATAAAGAATGAAACAGTAGTTGAAAATAATAAGGTAGTTATATGGATACACCCGATATATTTATTTTCTGAAATCAACGTTTTAAAGGGTTTGATTTATTATGAACTGTTAGAATACGATAGTTCGCTAATTGAAAGTAAATATAGAATTATTTTTGAATATTGTAAAGAATATAAATTATTAATTGGTAAAAATTTGCATGTGATAGGAAAACTTAGGAAAATTGCAGACGATAAGAATGATTTAGAAACTATTGAAGAGATAGATAAGATGCTTGTAGAATTAATTTAACTAATATTTTTAGTTAATTTTTAACCCTACATTATTTTATTTTTTATCATTTTAGCATTTTTAATATTTTATTAATTTTGAAGGATATTTTTAAAATTATAATTATCATTATTAGAATCATGGAGTTTTGCGGTGGATATTATGAAAATTGGAAATGTAGAATCGTATTTAAATGACATAATTAAAAAAGAAGGGGCTGCATATGCAGTATTAATCGACCCGGATGAGAAAAATTACGCTGAAATAGCTGAAAAAGTTAAGGATTATGCAGACGTTATAATAATTGGAGGTAGTATTGGAATATGTAATTTGGACGAAATTACTAAAAATATAAAAGAAATAACAAATCTTCCAACGATATTATTCCCTGGAAATGTAGACGGAATCACGAAAGAAGCTGATGCACTCTTCTATATGACACTTATGAACTCTAAAAATACCTACTGGGCAATAACTGCACCTACTTTGGGCTGTATTAAAATTAAAAAAGAAGGTATTGAGCCAATACCTATGGCATATATTGGAGTAGAACCAATTCAGAATACTGCAGTAGGTTATGTTGGTGAAGTAAATGCGATACCAAGTGCAAAACCAGAAATAGCTGCAATGTACTGTTTATCTGCATCATACTTCGGTATGAGATGGGCTTACTTAGAAGCAGGAAGTGGTGCAAAATTCCCAATCGATAATAAAGCAATTGCTACTGCAAAGCATTTGGCAGATATAAACATAATCGTGGGCGGGGGTATTAGAGACCCCGAAACAGCTTTCGAAAAGGTAATTTATGGCGCAGATGTAATTGTTACGGGAACTTTAACTGAGGAAAATCCAGATGCTGTAAAAGAAATGAGAAATGCCATTAAAAAAGCAGGTTTAAAAAAATTAGAAAAATTAAATAAACTCTAATTACATATCAGTTATTATTTTATTTATTATTTTATTTATTATTCTATTAAATTATTTTATTTATTTTTGGATATGGGTATATTACTTTATTTTTATTATTTTAGACTAATTTAGAATTTACTTCGCCTTTATTCCATTCATACATTACATTACCCATATTTGACATATCCATGATTGGTACAATCGCAGGTGTTGGTGCAATTCCCATTTTTTTCTGGAATGACGTTTGTTCTTGGAATGTACCACTATTTACCATAACTACGCCTTTATAATTACCACAGCCATTAATATGAATATGACCTGTATGGAATACATCAGGCTTTTTGTCAATAATTAGATAATCTTTTATTTCCGGGGCTATTGGGCATCTACCACCATATGTGGGGCATAAATGTCTTCTTTTTAACAGTTCTTTCATAATAGAGCAAGGATTTGTATATTGAGCCCCTGAGATTTGCCCTATCACATCATCAAAACTTCTACCGTGATATAATAGGAAATCTAGTCCGTGTACATTTACTGAACAAGGATTTGCAACGAAAGTAACGTTTTCTTTAGGGAATAAGTCCCTTACTTCCTTGCTAAATGTAGGTTGAGGCTCTGCAGGTCTTAACGCGTCGTGGTTACCGGGGCATATTACAAAATGAATATGCTCTGGGACTTGTGCTAAGTAGTTTGCTACCTCTTCATACTGTGAAATAATATCTACTTCATATAAATCTTCTTCCTGACCTGGATATATCCCTACGCCATCTACCAAATCCCCTGCAATACTTACATATTTCAATTTACTTGCTATATTCTGTTCCTTAGAATTTCCAACGTCTCCATTGAGGAATCTTACAAATTTTTCAAAGGTTTTTGCCATAAATTCGTGGCTACCAACGTGAACATCGGATAAAAATGCAGTATATATCTCTTCATCAATTTTTTTTGTAGGTTTAACATCTACGTCTGGCCTATAGGTTTTATCTACAAACATTAACCTACCATCGGTACTAACGGTGCCTTCAAAACCCATAATTTCATCGAGTAAGATGTCCCCATATATCTCCTTATTATCAATTTTATTTTTCATTATTAGGACTTTAAAGTCACCTTTCTGGTCTTCAATTTCGACCATCTTATGTCCATTTTTGGTGACATTTACATCAGAGATAATCCCCACTAAAAAGATTTTTTCGTTCTTTTTCGTGTATGCTTTAGTTAACGGATATGCCTTTTTTTGATATTTACGTTCAATAATAGTTTTTAAAGTTTCATATCTGTCTCTAAAGTATGTTATAAAGTCATCTAATGTACCTTCACAAGTTGAATTTCCCGTTACATCAGTATCTTCATATACCTGAACTTGAGTTTCGATGTCTTTTGAATCAAATTTAAAAGAAGAATTTACGCTTTTTCTTATTGATTTAATTTTTTCAAATCTTTCTAATCGATTTGCCAATTTTAAATCTCTTTGAATTTCTGCCTCTGTTTTTTCTTCTTCTGCAACTATTTCTTTTTTAGTTTCTTCAATTAATATTTTATCTTTGTTATTTTTTTCTTTATTTTGCAAAGTTTTGGGTGATTCAACCGTTTTTTCAGGTTTATCTTGAATTTTTTCGTTCTTTATTTCAGAATTTATAACATCATATTCTTTTGATAATTTTTCATCTAAACTCGTTTTTGAACTTTTAACATCAATAGTTGTTTTAGAACCCATATAATATTTTAAAAAATCAAAGTTACTATATTCAGATACTACATCATTGACATCATTTTTTAAAAATAAATCCATAAAATGATTATCGAGTAATATAAAATCTTTTTTTGAATTTTTAAATTTAGATATTTTTGATATTAAATTTTCTAAGTCAACTTCTTTAAAACTTTTTAGACGATTATAACAAGAAGGTGAAACTAAAATCTCTAAATCTAGTAATAATTTAATTATATCCATACTTAGCCCCATTTTAGTAGTTATTTTAGCTTTTATTTTTAAATTCGCAATTATTTAATTTTAATTCTTAAGTCTTACTTCTTAATTTTTAATTCCATTATTCGCTTTGCTTTTTTTCATCAGCGGTACTTTTACTTTTAGAATGTTTATTAATATTGTAACAAAGATAATCTAATGGATGAGTGATTCCTTTAAGATTACAGATTGAATCTGGCCTACAATAGTAATTAAGTCCTTTACCACCATCAATCTTCCAATTTTTACAATATTCACAATGTGTGATGTGATCGGTAACTTTATAGCCGATATTATGACTAATATAATATCTGGTTTTTTGAGTATCGAAGTCACCAACGGTGCTAAACATTGCTATTAGATCATCCATAAATTTCTCAATATCTTCTTCACTCGCAATGTCTGTGGCATTTTTGTTGCAAATTTCGCCATCTTCCAATGGTCTTACATTAGGATTCATTTGAGATACAAACCAGTAGACTACAAAACTACGTCTTGCATAATGGGATGGAGAACCTCCAGTTAATATATCATTTAAAAGCTCTCGTATACATGGAGGGTGCCATTCTTCAGGAATAACTCCATTAAATCCTTCATAATTTATTTTAATACCTGTATCTGTATTAAATACTATTTTAACATCTTCTAAAGCTAATTCTATATATTCTTTAAAGAATATTTTTAATTCTTCAGAAATTTTTTTGGACTTTATTTTTTGGACTGCTTCCTTCATTTCTAGCCTTATTTTCTCATAGAGATATGTTTGATAGATATCTTCGGGCAAGTATATGTAAACCTTGCTTTCTTCGTTTGATAGATCCATACGTTCCAAATGTAAGTCATTGTTATGTGAATTACTTGCTATTTTAATAAATGTCCAAATATCTATTTTATGCCCAAGCCCTGATATTTTAGGCTTAAATTCCCTTTTAGATAATTCTTCAGAAATTTTTTTAACATAATAGTTATTATATTTACTATACGAAATCATAATCAAAATTAAATAGTTTATTAAAATATCTTTTGGGCAATCATAAGGGTTTACATCGTAAAATCTTTTAATATACTCGTAGTACATGTCATTATTCAATTCAACTGAATTTTCAATATTTTTTTTATTTTTTTCATCATTTTCAAAAAGTGATTTAAGTCGGTAATGAATAAGCTTTTTATTTTCATTTTTTTCTAACTCTTCAATTAGATTTAAGTTTGAAACTTCTTTTAATTTATCTAAAAACATCAAATCACTTGTAATTTTTATTTTTGTAGCTTTTTAAATTTTACTACTTTTAACCCTATATAATATACATTACTTAATTTGTAAATTAATAATAAGTAGTATCTTAAAGTATTTTAAATTATTCAATACTTTTTTAGTTTAAATTAATCAACAATTTATTAAAAAATAATAGAAAAATATGTTATATTATCATTAACTCATTAGGGAGCATTATTTTAATGTATTATATAATAATATTGAAGCTTCTCCGATAGGACCAATATTTACATCCAATAAATGTCTAGGGCTACCATTTGCGGCTTCTATTTCTTTTAGGCTAAATCCTGAATTACTTCCGCAAAATACAATTAAATCTTTTTCCCCTATTTCTTCAAAATTAAGCTTTTCTTTACCTATATTGCTATTGGTTATCATTATAACGTTTTCAGGGTTTAGTAATTCTATTGCATCTTCTAAACCTTCCAAATACATTAAATTTTTATTATTTTTAATCGCCATTTTTTGAACTATTGGTACGCCATTCTGAGCAGCGGAACTTGAAGCTTTTGTAAATATGATGGTATTTAATCCCATCCCGAAAACGACTTTTGCAAATTCTTCAACTTGTTTTGAGCTAAATGAGTTATGTAGTGCAACATACATTTTATCACCTTTAAAATTTTATCATAATGAGAATTATTCGTAAGAAATTATTATGTAAATTAATGTTATTTTTGTAATTTATCCTTTATTTTTAATCTTCTAAGCTTTTTAAGTATATATATACTTCTTTTGCAATGGCTTTTGACAATGTGGGAGGTACACTTTCGCCAACTTGGTTATATGTGGATGTTAAACCTCCTGCTAAGATATGGTAGTCTGGATATCCCATTAGCCGGGCTTGTTCACGAACAGTCAATAAACGCTGTTTATTTGGATGGATAAATCTACGCTGGCCCATAACTGTATCGGATATCTCGTTTTCGTCGAGTAAGATATAATTCTCTAGACTACCTTTTGAGGCCCTAAATTGAACCGCTCCAGACCCTACTTTTGTGTCTTTTAATTTTTTTGAAATTCTTTCTGGTAATGGGGATTGTTCTTTATTTAAATTTAATGAAGTTTTTTCATTAAATTCTTCAACATGGTTTTTAATTATATTATTGTTGTTATTATGCACTGTAAAACGATATTCATCTTCTAATATATCTCTTACTATGACTTTATTTTCGCACCATTCTGGATTTAAATGTATATTTGAAACGATTATTCGCTTTCGGGCTGATGGATTTCCAAAATTTTCAGCATTGAAAACGTGGAAATATATTTTTTCATAGCCTACTTTTGCAAATTCTTGTTCGATACATTCCCATAATTGCCAATTAAGCATCCCTGGCACGTTTTCCATAACAAAAACTTTAGGTTTTAAGTCCCCTACCAGTCTAATATATTCCAAAACCAATCTCCCTAATTCGTCACTATATAATCTATCGTAGGGATTTTTTAATCTTTTAGGGTTTGCACCTGTGTATCCCTCACAAGGGGGGCCACCAATTAATAAATCAATCTTTATTTCGTTGTTTTTTGGCGTTTCAGAATTTTTATATACGTCTTTATTGCTTGTAATGTTATTATTATGATTATTATCTTTATCATTTATAAAATTTAAAATATCAATTGCATGAATTTCTCGAATATCTTCATTTATTATGGCAGGATTTAAGCTATTATAGTTATTTATTTTTTTAAATACCTCTATTTCTTCCTTTGACATAAAATTTTCAAGTTGAAAATAATTTTCTTTTAATACATATTCGTATTTTCCATTTTTATAAATTCTTTCGTATATGCGTCCATTAAAATTCAATGCGTAGGAACTAACAGGATTTTCTTCAATTTCAACAGCAACCAATGGTTTAAATCCTTCTTCTACAAAACCTCGGGAGAATCCTCCACAACCACAAAATAAATCAACAAATTTAAAATGGTTTTTTTTAATATTTTTATCATTACTATTATTATCTTTAACAGGTTCGACTTTACTACTGCCCTTGGATGTATTTTCCAAACCACTTTTTGACATCATAATTTCACCTTATACATAATAGATATAATATGGTATTTACATATTTTAAGATAGGGGTGAATAATATGAAAGCAAAGGAATTAACTTTATCTGAAAGTTATGATGTTTTGAGGAGTGCAAAGAAAATAGCTATTATAGGAGTTTCATTAAACGAGCGAAGAGTAAGTAATCGAATTACAAAAATCATGGTTGATTTAGGTTATGATTTATATCTGGTAAATCCAAAATATGAAGGTCAGAAGTTTGAGAATTATGATATATATCCATCTTTGGAACATTTAAAAGAGGATATAGGCTATTTGGATATAGTCTGTGTATTTAGAAATCCAATATATATGGTAGAAGAAGCTAAAAAAGCCATTGATTATGGAGATTTTGGAGTATTTTGGATGCAACCTGGCACGGACAGTGGAAGTGCAATAGATCTAATGCTGAGAAATAACCATAGTATTGTAAAAGAAAAGTGTATTGGAGTATTGGCAACTGATTTAAGATTAAAGAATATGTAATTCGCCATATTTTGCATTATGGTATACTATTATTTTTAAATAACTTTATCACTAATATTTTTGAAGTAATTTGTAATTGCCCTGTAATTTATCAAATTGGAATTTTTTAAAAAAAATAACTATATAATTAAGATGTTATATAGTCTATATATCAATTAAAATTTAAATTTATACGGTAATCTAGTAATTAATATGTTATAGTATAATTTAAGACGTACTTAGATTATTGTCATATACGGTGATATGTGTGAAAAATATACTTAGAAGAGGAAGGCTTGGAAGTAATGTAAACGAAGATGTAATGAAATATACTACAAGCTTAGAATTTGACAAAGAAATCTTTGAAAGCGATATATATTGCGATATTGCACACACAATAATGTTAACTCAGCAAAATATTATTTCCAAAGAGCATGGTGCAATAATAGTTGAAGAATTAAAAAACATATTGTCTAAAGGTATGCAAAACTTGGATTTAGACCCGTCTCTCGATGACATACATATGGTTATTGAAAATGAGTTAATTAAGAAGGTAGGGGAAGATATTGCAGGTAGGATGCACACTGGTAGGAGTAGAAACGATGAAGTTGCAACAGATTTGAGATTAGCCCTAAGAAAAAAGATTCTTGAAATAGTTGCAATGATATTGAAATTAAACAAAAGTCTTTTAAAAGTGGCTGAAAGTAACAAACATACTCTTTCTGTAGGATATACACACTTACAACAAGCACAACCAGTTACTTTTGGGCATCAAATGCTTAGCCACGTTTCAGCGATTGAAAGAGATATTTCAAGATTTTTAGATACTTATAAACGTGTAAATGTATGTCCTTTAGGCTCTGGAGCAATGGCAACTACTGGATTTAATATAGATCGAATTAAAACAAAAGATTTACTTGGCTTTGACGATATAATTAACAATTCAATGGATGGCGTTTCTTCAAGGGACTTTATAGCGGAAACAATGTTTGATATCTCCATGTTAGGAACTAATTTAAGCAAAATATGTGAAGAATTAATCGTATTTTCATCATGTGAATTTGGAACAATTGAAATAGCAAATGAATATACGTCTACATCTTCAATAATGCCTCAAAAAAAGAACCCAGATGTGGCAGAAATTTCAAGAGCAAAACTTTCAACTTTAAATGGGGAATTGGTAACTGTATTAACGATATTAAAAGCATTGCCAAATACTTATAATAGGGATTTACAAGAAATAAGCCCTCATCTTTGGAAAGTAACTGAAACAATTCTTGATACATTACACATGATTGAAGGAATGGTTTCAACTTTAAACGTTAATGCTGAAAAAATGGAGAAATTAGCCACTGAAAATTATTCCACTGCTACAGAATTGGCTGATACATTAGTAAGGGAATGTGATATTGCATTCAGAATGGCTCACGGTATTGTAGGGGAATTAGTAAGAGATTCTATTGAAAAAAATGTTCCAATATCTAATATCATAAATGAAACTTTGGATAAATACGGATTAAATTTAAGTGAAGAATCTATTAAAAAAGCTTTAAACCCTATGGAAAATGTAAAACTTAGAAAAGTAATGGGCGGTCCTGCACCTAAGGAACTTGAAAGAGCTGTAGGTCATTTCAATTTAAAAATGGAATCTTATGAAAAAACAGTGTCTGAAAATTACTCTAATATAGAAAACGTAGAATTTAAATTAATTAATTACAAATTGTAATTAACTTTCATATTTTATTATTCTTTTTAATATTATTTTTCTATTTTTATAATTATTATTCCTATATTTATTATTTACATTTAACGCTATTAAACACGCCTTTGATAATTCCCGTGGCATAAGCGCCCTTTTTTAGATTGAATTCTAATGTAATTTTGTATTTTCCATTATTTAATTCGTCAGCTTTAAATTTTCCATATCTTACATTTTCAGGAATACTTAAAATTGGCCTATTGAAATTTCTAAATTTGCCTTTAATTAGATTATCGTCTGAAAAATCTTTAAATTTAAGTTTGTTTCTTTTTAAAACTATATTTATTACATTTACAAATTTTTCATCGATTTCAGATAAATTTTTATCTAATTTATCATATAATAACGGCATTTCTTTATTTTTTAATTCTTCAAATAACGATTCATCTATTTTTGAGTAATACAATAACGAACCACAATCGTAATCAATATATATCCTATTTTCTTTATCCAGTACTTCTTTTAGGTATTCTTTTAAACATTCATTCCATAGGTAGCTTTGGTAAGCTGCTATAAAAAGGTCATTAAGCCTAATATCAACGTATTTATAAGCTTCTCTATATTCCCCGGTATTTTTAAGCTTTTTTAAGATATTTACATACATTTTAGATTTAATATCATTTTTAATTACATATTGATAGCATTTATCCCAATTATTCCAGTTTTTGTCAATATATCTTTTTAAATCTTTTATTTTTTTATTTTCGCTTTTTCCATATTTCGTTAGTAATATTTTGAATATCTCTTCAAAATTATTTTTCAACATATATTCTATGATAAATTTCCTTTCAAAAACGCTTCCAAATCGCTGATTATCAAAATAGTTTGGTACCCCATATTCCAAATTTCTAATGTTATCGGCTATATCTAAGAAATAGTTTCTATCTATATTTCTTATCGTTATTTCAAAATGATTGCCTATTAAATCCCCTATTGTTAATTTATCCGCAGAATAACCTATAAAAGTTAATTTTAGATTATCTTCTTTAATATCTACTTCGTATTCTGCAGGTACTGAGATGTACTGTTTTGTAATGGCATGCCTATCTTTTAACCCGCAATATCCGATTTCTTTTAAGGGTATCTCTTGAGATTTTGAGATGTACGAGATTGCTTTTAAATTTTCCATATTTTTTTTACATAACTCGTATATTTTGTAATTTTGTTCTGAAGAATTTTCGTCAGTTAAAATATTTTCTAGGTCTAATACTTCCTGGACTTTAAAATCTTCGGGCTTTTGTCTTAATTTCATAATATCACTTATAATTCTACATAATTTTAGATAGTATTATTTCTTTTATTTTAACATATGATTAATCACTTAAAAAATAGTTAAAAATAGTTAAAAATAATACAAAAATAAATTAAGAATAAAAAATATCCTATTTTATTTTAATTTTTAGTTATCTTATCTTTTATAATATTTATTATTTTTCAATAATAGTTTCTTCAATTGACATTCCAAAATGTCTTGCTTTATCTTCAGTTTTTACAATGATTTTGTCGCTTTCTTTTAAATCCACAACGGAAATATCTTTTCCTTTTTCACTTACCAACCTTATAGTTTCTGCATTTTGTAATATAGTTCTTATTATTTCGCCTTTGTATTCTGCTTCTATGAGGTAAAGTGGTCTTTTTTCAATTTTTACTCTTCCAACTATAACTTCTCTTGTTTCACCTTTCGAACTTACAGCAAGAACCTTGTCTCCAGCTTTTAGGTCGCTAAGGTATTTTGTTTTATTGTTCGGGCATAGTACGTAAGCATGAACTGGACCTGCATTAACTCGGAAGGGTCTCGTGGCCACATATTGATTTTCAACACTCTCAGCGTGCACTAAAAATAACGCTTTTGAGTATGAACCAATTAGCATACCTTCGCCAATATTTAACATTGAACAAGTATCTATACAAACTCGGTCTCCACTACCAACAGTTTCAACCTTTTTTATTGTTGCAATATCCATTTTTAATTTAGGTGAATTAAATGCTATAATTAATTCCGAGAATTTTTTTATTTCGTTAATGTCTTCTGATATCAAAGCTACGCCATCAACACCTTTTTCTAAAATTTCATAAGCTACTTCTGCATCCTTAACGCTTTTAACCAGAGAAACTATTTCTATTTTTGTATTGAACAAATCTGCTATTAGATTTTCTAAAGGAATTATAGTCCAATCTTTACCTTCTAAAATTACATAATCTATTAATCCAGACTTACTTAATTCTGAAGCCATTATTTCATCATTTTTCGACATTATTTTGATTAATACAGCTATTTTTTTATTGCTTTCTTTCTTTAAGTTTGAAAGTAGTTCTATATTTTCGTCTATTTTTTCAGATATATCTTCACTATCAAGTAGTAGTATATCCGAATTAGGATTTTTAGATATTATATTGATTTTTCCAAGCTTTTTTAGCATATTCAATTGTTCATCAGTTATTTTGGGTATTATTACAGAATCTATCGAGCTTTCTAATGAATCTTTAACTGTTTCCTTAATTTCTTCCCATTCATTGTTAAATATATAAATAAATCCGAATTTTGCCATAGTGTCACCTAATTATTTTTATCAATTTCAGCTAATTTTAATTTTATTTTTAACTTTATTTTAATTAATTAAAACTGCTTAATTAGTTTATATATTCATATATTAAATATATAACCATTAATCTTAATTAATAAATCTAAGTTTTCATAATAGTATATATATTAAACAATACTATTTGTTATTAAATATTATCACAAAATGAAATGTATGGAATTTGTAATTTTTTATTACTTTCTTATTAAGTTATTACTAAATTTTATAAAAAAATCCAAAACGGTGCCTGTTAAAGGATAAGGTAAGATTTATCATTTTAAAAGTTTTTCGGGGTGTAAATTATCGATAAATTATTGATTAATATAAAAGATATGGAAGATTTGGATTGGCGAATATTAAGGATAGTTGAAATATGCCTAAAAAATCACGAATGGGTGCCAATTCAAGAAATTGTTAAAAAGGCTAAATTGAACCAAAATGAAGTTTCCTACCGTATTTCAAGATTGATTCATATAAAGATGTTAAACTCATCTCAATATGGATATAGAATATCCCATTGGGGCTATGATGCTTTAGCTCTCGATACCTATTCTAAAAAAGATTTAATAGTGGGTATGGGCGGTAAAGTAGGAGTTGGAAAAGAAGGCGATGTATATAATGTATTATTGCCCGATAATAGGAATGCAGTTCTAAAATTCCATAAACACGGTAGAACTTGCTTTACTATGGGTAAGCGGTATAGAAATTACCTTGCAGATAAAAGACATATAAGTTGGCTTTATTCTTCCCGATTAGCTGCTGAAAAAGAGTTTGAAGTATTAACTGCATTATATCCTATAGTAAAAGTGCCTGAACCTATCGCCAATAACAGGCATACAATTTTAATGGGTAAAATGGAAGGAACAGATTTAAAAAAAGCTAATTTACGTAGTTTAGGTTTAAATCCTGAAGAATTATTTGACGAAATAATCGAAGAAGTTAAGAAATCATATAAATTGGGATATATCCATGGGGATTTAAGTGAATTTAATATCCTAATTAATAGCGACGGAGATTTTGTAATAATCGACTGGCCACAGGTTATTGAAATAAACGATAATAAGTTTAAAATAGAAAAAATTTCTTCGAAAGATGTAGAATATGATGTAGAATATTATTTAAAAAGAGATATTGGTAATTTATTGCGTTATTTCAAAAAATATGGACTTAATAAAGATTTGGATACGTTATACGACTATATTATTAATTAATTATTTACTTTTATTTTTCCTTTTTTTAATTTTATTGTATTGTACTGTATTTTATTTTTAAAATATTTTTAGATAATGTATTCTATTATAAAATTATGGTAATTAAAAATAGTTAACATTTAAATAATTACAGTGATATATATGTATTTATGTTTTTAAAAATTGATGCTATTAATTTAATATATATGGACTTAAAAACTTACAATAAATTTATTTAATATATTGAGAAATAGGGAATAAGTGGTAATATGGAGTCATTTTTAACAGACGTACAAGTAAAAGTTTTAGATTTACGTAAAAAGGGGCATACTCAAGATGAAATAGCAAAAAAGATGGGGACTAGTAGGGCCAATATTAGCATGATTGAAAAAAGGGCTAAAGAAAATGTCGAGAAAGCGAGAAATACTCTTAGTATCTATAGCGATATAATAGCACCCTCTAGAATCATAATACCTGAAGGTACCGATGTTTTTGAGATACCTAAAATAGTATTTTCGAAGTCTGACGAAGACGAGATTCACGTAAGATATACCTCTCTAGAAATCATGGAGTTTATCAATCAAAACGCTAAAAAATACATAAGAAATAGGTTTGTAAAAGAACCTTTCATTGTTACGATTATGCAAACTGGAGAAATTTACATAACCTCAATCGATTCAGAATCAAATACTGACGAAAATAACATGTTAAAATAAATAATTTAATTTTATTTTTAGATTTACTAGTATTGACATATTTTAAAGTTAATTA
Source organism: Methanococcus voltae (assembly GCF_017875395.1). Classification (NCBI taxonomy): domain Archaea; kingdom Methanobacteriati; phylum Methanobacteriota; class Methanococci; order Methanococcales; family Methanococcaceae; genus Methanococcus; species Methanococcus voltae. The sequence goes on from NZ_JAGGMO010000007.1 coordinate 25,884, forward strand.
GCTACCAAATAATAATTTAAAGTTCTAATTTGGAGATATAATGAAAATAATAAATCAAATTCCTGAAAAGAATCTAATAAAAGTAATGCCTGAAAATTTAGATGATTTATGGCATTTATCGAATATAATACAATATAGTAACGCTGTATCTGCGTTAACTGAGAGAAGAACCGAGGATAAAGGGGATAAATTAAGAGCTGATAGGGGTGTAAAAAGAAAGGTTTATTTGGGCGTAAAAGCTGAAAAAATATCATTTCACGAAGATACAAATCGTTTAAGGGTAAATGGCAAAATAATTCACGGACCTGATGATATTCCGCTTGGTTCATACCATACTATAGACATTGAACCATTGACTCAAGTTTCCATACAAAAAAATTGGAAACCCTGGGATTTAAAGCGATTAAAAGAAGCTGAAAACTCGTCTAAGAACCCTAAAATAGTAGTTGTAGTGTTGGACGAACACAATGCAAATGTATACGTGGTTCGAGAATATGGTGTAAAAGAATTAGCTGAATTAAAATCGGGAATTTCTAAAAATTTAAGTTCTAAACAAAATGAACAAATGCGTTTTAGTTATTTTTCTGAAATTGCATCCATTATATCTGAGTTTTCGGGAAAAATACTGGTTACAGGAACAGGTTTTGCACGAAACAACTTCCAAAAGTATGTTTCTGAAAAATATAAGGAATTATCTCTGAATATAGTTGTAGAATCAAGTAATCATACTGGTAGATTAGGGCTACAAGAAATTTTAAAATCTGGTATAATTGATAGAATATATGGCGAAGCCCGTTTGAGTAAGGAATCACAATTAATTGAAAAATTACTTGAAGAAATATCTAAAAAAGGGCTTGCAGCTTATGGTTTGGCAGATGTAGAAAATGCTTTAAATTATTGTGCAATTGAAAAATTACTAATAACTGACGAATATTTAAGATCTAAAAGAAGAAATATCGAACAAATGGTAATTGAAGTTGAAAATTCAAATGGTGAATTGGTAGTTATATCTACAGAACATGAATCAGGGAAGCAGCTTAAAGCACTTGGGGGAATAGCAGCATTATTGAGATTCCCTGTTGAATAATACTGGTAATAGTACTATTAATAGTAATATCATAATAATACTAGTTAGTAATAAAATAGCAATAAGTTAATAAAATTTAAATTATTAAAAAAAATAAGTTTTAAAAATGTTTTAAAGAATATTAAATTAATTAATTAAAATATCTTTTCTATCTTTAATTTTCATTTTAGCTAATTTTGTAATCTCATCGGTATTAACAGGTTCTTTAACTTCGATATAGTTATTAAGAACTGCTTTGTCAAATAAACCTTTACCCCAGTGATTTCTTAAGATAACTGTTGAAATACCTTCTGGCGAACCAACGTTACCAACAGATATATCTGAGGTGTAACCTGTGAAATCTTTACAGTACATACAACCGGTCCTTACTAATTTTTCTAAATCTTTAATTTTGTAAGACTTTTTATCTCCATTATCTAACACAACAATGAATTTTCCTTTTTCAATGTCCATTTTTTTAATATCCCATGGATTAATGCCTTCTTTTTCTAACATTTCCATCAAAGGACCGTATTTCATTGTTTCATAGCAGAAAAGACCTATTTTAAATCTTATGGCTTTTTCAAATGGTTTTAATAAATCATTATTTGAGCTTGTTATCGCATTTAAAGAGTCCATAACACAAGGTGTACCTATAACAGCTAATCTTTTAAGTTTTTTGTCGTAAACTGCTTCTCTTAATGCTTCTAATATTGGTACATTCCAGCTGTATCTGCTACCTGATGACTTAAGAACTTCTTCTTTTGAGGTGGCCAAATAAGATTCTGGTTCCATAGTCCATTTATCTTCGATCATAACGATTGCGCCATCTATTAAATCTTCATCAAAAGCTTCTGCTAATAATGCAGTTACAACACCCCCGCTTTGAACGGAACCATTGCTTTTTTTAGCTTTAGCTGTTTTTATTTCAATGAAATCCCCAATTGGAGCTTCAGGGGTTTTTTTAACTAATACGCCGGATGAAGTTCTTGGACAAGCATCGTAACAAGCACCACATTTTACATTGTAGTTTGTAACCTTACAAAAATCAAAAGATAGCGGCGATTCACTTGCATCTAATTTTCCACATTTTATTTGGTCACATCCAACTCGCATAGGCTCGTCTTCCATGAAAAATATGTTGTCGCAAGGACATACTGCAACACATGCTCCACAGCCTGAACAAGTTCCAATATCCCAAACTTCCTTTTTTAAATCTAAATATGATTTAGTAATCATGATAACACCTTAATGGTAATTTTATTGCAATATTGATTTAAGTGCCAATAATATCTCTAAATATTATTTTATAATTTTAATCATTTTAAATCGTTTTAATTGTAATTTTTAATTTGTCAATATTATCTTATATCTGGAGTATATAATTTTTTAAATGGCCTACTTGAAATTGGAGCAATTTTTGTATAATTTGAATTTAGTAATTTATTTTTTATTTCGTCGCTGTAATTAAATTCATTGCAATAATCTTCAATATAATAGGTAATTTTTTCTAAATCTTCTTTTGTAAATTCTTTAATATCTGCAGCTACTCCTAGTTGACTTTTGTTAACTTTTCCACGTATGTATATTACTCCGCCGTGAATTCCAGTACCTAACATTGAATTTTTTACAAATTCGGTATCTTCAGATTGCATATTTAAATTTATAATAATGCCTCCTGCCATATATTCGCCTAAAAAGTCGCCTGCAGTTTCTCCAATTATTAAAACAGGTGTTTTACCTTTATATTCTTTCATATGTATGCCACTTCTATAGCCTACACTACCTTGAACATATAAAGAACCGCCTCTCATGGAATGACCTGTAGCATCACCACTGCTACCATGAATTATAATTTTTCCTTCATCTAATGTATTTCCTGGAGCGTGATCAGCATTTCCATAAACTTCCACCCTGGGACCTTTCATGAACATTGCTAAGTCTCCACCAGGTATTCCATTTATAACTATTGTTAAGTTATTTTTGGAGATTCCATTTCCGATAAATCTTTGACCTAAAACATTATTCAACGTTATAAGTTCCAAATCTAGATTATCTTTAATAATCTTATTTATCTGTTCATTTAGTTCTTTGTAGTATATACCTGAAGTATCTATTGTTACTTCTTTACTCATTATTTCACCTTTGGTATTAGGCAATAACTAAATTAGGATTTTAATATTGCAAAATCTTTAAAATCTTATTAATTACTTTATTTTTGGTAAATTCAAAATATTTGGTTAAATTATACTATTAATTAATAATATAATTTAATATATTTTGATAGGAATTACAAACCAGCTTGTTTTAATCCTAAAGCTTTTAATTCTACTTCATTAAGACCTATTCCTCTTAATCTATCCCTATTTCCTCTTAAACTTTCAATAGAGTTTATACCTGCAGCACCAAGTAATTCTTTAATTTCATGGGTCCAAGCACCAATTAAGTTTGAAACTCTATCTGCAGCTTCTTCAATCTCTAATCTTTCAACTAAGTCAGCTCTTTGAGTTGCAATACCCCAACAACATTTTCCACCGTAGCATCTACCACAAACTGTACAACCCATCGCAATCATTGCAGCTGTACCAATATATACTGCGTCAGCACCCAAGGCAATGGACTTAAATACATCAGCGGAGTTCCTAATACCTCCACTTGCGATAATACTTACTTTGTTTCTGTTTCCTTGTTCTCTTAGCCTATCATCTACTGCGGAAATAGCTACCTCTATAGGAATACCTACGTTATCACGGAATACTTTAGGTGCAGCACCAGTACCACCTTTAAATCCATCAATTACAACTGCATCAGCATCTGAAGTGGCAATACCATTTGCAATAGCTGCTACATTATGTACTGCAGATATTTTAACAAATACTGGCAATTTCCATCTTGTAGCTTCTTTTAAACTTCTTACAAGTTGTGCTAAGTCTTCAATTGAATAAATGTCATGGTGAGGTGCAGGTGATATCGCATCTGAACCTTCTGGAATCATTCTCGTCATTGAAACTTCAGCCGAAACCTTTTCACCAGGCAAGTGTCCACCAATACCTGGTTTTGCACCTTGACCTATTTTAATTTCAATTGCAGCTCCTTTTGAAAGATATTCGCTATTAACTCCGAATCTACCACTAGCAACCTGGGTGATTATATTGTCGGAATATTCGTATAAATCCCTATGGAGTCCACCTTCTCCAGTTCCCATAAATGTTCCACATCTTTTTACGGCTTTTGCCATAGCTTTGTGGGAATTTAATGAAATAGCACCATATGACATGTGTCCTATCATTATGGGGGTATCTAATTTTAAATTAGGAGCTATTTTAGTTTTTAGTTTTGATTTTTTAACTTTTTTACCATCAATTTCTTCTTCAACATATTCAAATTCTAATTTTTCAGGTTTTGAACCAATATATGTTCTTAATTCCATAGGTTCCCTTAAGGGGTCTATTGATGGATTTGTAACTTGACAAGCATCTAATACTATATTATCATAGTATATTGGGTAGTCTTTTGCGTTGCCCATGCCACTTAATAAAATACAACCTGAATTAGCTTGGTTTAATACATCTTGTCTTGCTTCGGGGGTCCATACGGGATGTTTTCTACCTTGTGAGGGGTTTTCAATAATCGTAATCGCATCTCTAGGGCACATTGATGCACATCTAAAGCATGAACCACATCTATTGTCGTAAGTTATGATTTTATCTTTTGATTTCCTGATAGCGTCCCAAGCACATTCTTTTGCACATCTGCCACACAATATACATTTGTCATGGTCAATTGTAATTTTATATTTTGGTGGAACAGTTGATGGAATCATTGTTTCACTCCCTTAAATTTTTTATTTTAATTTTTAATTTTTATTTTTACTTTAAAGTTTACTTTTATTTTTCGGTTTCTACACGTATTTTAAAATTATTCTTCAAATCTTGCGATAGTCATCTTACCTGCATCTGGCATCCATACTCTATCTAATTCTGGACATATTAATCTAATTGCAGCTTCTTCACTAGATATAAATAATAAATCGTCCTTTTCTGCAGCTACGAGTGGTCTTAATTTAATTCTATCTGTAAATCCTAACATATCGTTTTTATCGTCTACTTCGCCGTTTGAGAAGACTAAACCTTGATTTGTACCTATCACAATTGCAAATGGTCCGTTCATTGCAGCACCCGCATAGGTCATCCTAACAGCTTCGCATATTTTTCTTTTTTCATCATCCATATTATCTATATCTTTCCAAAATCTTGGAGCTAATGCACCTATTACATATTCTATTGGTAATTTGTGTTTTCTAGATAATAAATCGAATAAATATGCTACAACTTCGGTATCGGTTAATAAATTACACTCATATCCAAAGCTTTCTACATACCTTTTGTTTGTTCCGTAGCTTGTAATTTCTCCGTTGTGTACTACAGACCAGCCCAATAAATTAAATGGGTGAGCTCCTCCCCACCAACCTTTGGTATTTGTAGGATATCTAGCATGTGATAACCACATGTAGCCTTCATAGGTCTCTAATTTGAAGTATTTCGCTACTTCATCTGGCCAAGCAGCAGCTTTAAATACTCCTAGGTTTTTACCACTAGAAAATATGAAAGCTCCATCAACCTTAGAGTTAACTTCAATTACCATTTCAACAATCTTGTCTTCTTCGATTTCGGCATATTTTTCATCCATTTCATAGAAGAATCTCCAAGATATATGTTCTTTTTTGATAACTGAGTCATCTACAGGTATCTCTTCATCTTTTACAATAATCCCGTATCTTTGTAGTATTTCTTCAACTTTGGACTTTATTTGTGGGAAATCTACAGTATTGTCTATAAATACGTGAATTGCATATTTGTCAGCATATTCTGGGTATATTCCGTATCCTACATAACCAGAACCTTCGCCATTACCTCTATCCCTTAAACTATCCAAAGCTTTGGCAATTTTATCTCCTTTAATTAATCTACCTTTTTTACTCATAAAACCTATAATTCCACACATAAAAATCCTCCTTTTTTGGGTTATAGTAGTATGGATAATCTAATTTATATACATTATCAAATATGGAAATCTATAAATCTATTGATTTATCTGATTTAAACATTTTGAAATGTTAAATTAAAGTTTAAAAAATTTATAAATTTAAAATTTTGTGATTTTTGATATTCGTTATCTATGCTATTGTCATTATTATTAATTATATATGGTATTAAGTATAATGGATATTCAAATATATATAATAAATCCCTATTCTTTTAATGTTTTTGATTTAAGTTTTAAAAAATATATTAATATATTGAAAAAAATTAGTATATGTGATATAATTATAGGTATAAGTATATGTCTTTATAACATATTCATCCATTTATGAATTTGTGGTGTAAACATTACATCAACATACTTACCACAAAGCTCCATAATTTCAAATATCTTCTTTTGAGCAGGTGGTTTTATATCTAATCCTTCAATTGGAGTTATTGGCTGTATACATAGAGTTACATTACCTATTTTTGAAATATCTTTTGCAATTTTTTCTATTAGTTCATTTGACGTATCTTCGAATATTACAACTTTTGCATAGACTTCGGTACCGTTTTTATAAAGATTTGCAATCGTTTCAAGCTCTTTATCGTACAATTCTTCCCATTCTATAACTTTAGCTGTTTTATCAAAGTGTTCAGGTAATTTAATATCAATTGACGCATAATCATAGTAATCTGCATCTTTTACCGCTTCGGGAAACATACCATTACTTTCTAAAAATGTTTTATATCCTTTTTCACGTAATTCTTTGGCATATGGTTCAATATATTTTGAATAAACTAAAGGTTCCCCTCCGGTAAATGATACTGCGAATAAATCTGGAGTTTTTATTTTTTCTATGTTTTCAACCAACTTTTCAGTTAAATCCGGGATTTCTTCAATAATTCCAGATCCTGAAATATATTCGACTTGTGGAATTCCCTTGCTAGTATTTGGTTCGTCGCAATATATACAATTTAAAGGGCATTTTTTAAATCTTACAAATATGAATCTTTTTCCGATGTATTTTCCTTCGCCCATTATTGATGAAAAAACTTCTCTTATCATTATTATCACCTACGTCTAAATATAGTTTTATCGATTTTACACATATAATTTCCTGCTTAATAAGTATATTGATTATTTATTTAATTTTAAACCGTAATTTGCCGTTTTTTCATAATCTTTTAATTTTAAAAGGAGCGGCTTTTAAAAAATTTAGGTTAATATATTTTACTACTTTAATTTCATACAACTATCTATATATACTATAAAGTCTATGAATTATTATTAAATCATCATGCAGTATGAAATATATATAAATGCCAAATATAGGTAAATACAATCTATAATGATTCATGATTTATAGCATTACTTCAAATACCTAGTTGCATGGTGTAAAGGTGAAAAAATGAACAGTGACAATAAAATAATACCTGTTAAACAGGGAGAACAATACAACGTAACAATTGAAGACATGGGTAAAAGCGGAGACGGTATCGCAAGAATTGATGGATTCGTAATCTTTGTTCCTGAAGCACAAAAAGGAGAAGAAGTAGCTATCAAAGTTACCGCTATCAAAGAAAAATTCGCTTTTGCTGAAAAAATTTAATTTTTTCATCTATGAAGTGTGTTATAATTCAAATTACATATTAAATATGAATAAGATATTGCATTAATAACTGTACTATTCATAAATAATTGTGGTAATGTTGGGCATAACATTCTTCAATATTTAATTTTTAACCTATTTTGAACTTGCTTATCGAAGTAATGTTATTCATACTCTGTAATTAATTGTAAATAAATATATTGACAATATGTTATATTGCATGAAGTTGTAAAAAAAATAATATAAAAGATTTATATTTAAAATAACTTTAAATAATACTTTAAAATTATATTATAATATTAAATAACTTATTAATTTTAATTTTAGTAGATTATATATGCTATATCGTAATTTATTCTTCGTTAATTGTTCTTAAGTCTTTTTTTGAGTTTCTAATTTTTTCATATATCTTTGGTTCTTGATAATGTTCAACGTGGGCTACATATGGACAATCTTTTGGTAGTGCTTTTACTAAAATAGCTTCCATCATCGATAAACAACCTTTTTCGTTGTGGAACCTTTCTTTGTATATATTACATCTTTTAGTCTCTAAGTTTAGATGTTTGCAATATACTACGTTCATTTTTTCGCCTTCATAATCTTCATAGGCGTGTACAATACAACATCTCCCGCATTGCTTGCAAATTTCATCGGGAAAAATAGTTTCGCTTATATTTATTGAATGATTTTTATCGTAATTTATAGAACTTCTTTTTAAAATTTTTGAATTCAACTTTTCACCTGAGTTAATAATACCTTAAATAGCATCATATTATAATAGTTTATTAGCCGGGGTAAAAAAGATAATTATGAAACTAACGCGTGATATGAACTTTAAAATTAAAAATTTTAAAAAATTACGCATTACAACATCAAAAAAATATTATTAAATTAAATTTTTAAATTTAAAAAGTATAATATGTATGATATTGTTTTAATAATTAATTTTCGCAATATTTTACAATTTTAGCTACTAATTAATTATTATTTAGCAATTATCTTATTTTTTAAGACCTTCAAATATTGCAGCTTGAAGACCGTGGAATTTAACCATGCCTACAATTTCATTTTGGTCCATTTCTTTATTTTCAAATGAAACCATTTCTTCATTGTAAATAGCGTCAGGACTGTTTCTTCCTACAATTCTTAAAGAACCTTTGTATAATTTAACTTTTACAATACCGTTCATTCTTTCTTGTGTTTTATCAATGAAAGCGTCTAAATCTGCTTTTAAAGGTTCATGCCAGAGACCTCTGTATATTAAATCTGCATACATGAAATCTACTGATTCTTTAAATTTGATTTCTTCACGGGTTAATACAATTTGTTCAAGAGCTTTATGGGCATTTATGAGTAAGAAAGCACCGGGGCATTCATAGTTTTCTCTTGATTTTAAACCTAAAATTCTGTCTTCTATGATATCTACTCTACCAACTGCATTTCTTCCCGCAATTTCGTTTGCTTTTCTTATTAATTCAACAGGTTCCATTTCTTCATCGTTTATTTTAACAGGAACGCCTTCTTTAAATTCGATTGTAACTACTTCTTCTTCATCTTTAGCTAATTTTGGAGTTGTGGTCCATGCGAAGCATTCTTCTGGAGTTTCATACATTGGGTCTTCGAGTACTCCACCTTCTATACTTCTACCCCATAAGTTTTCATCGATACTGAAAGGTTTTTCAAGGTCTACTGGTACGGGAATACCTTTTTCCATTGCATATTCAATTTCTTCAGTTCTTGTTAAGTTTAAATCTCTTATTGGTGCTACAATTTCTATTGAAGGAGTTTTAGCTCTCATAACTGATTCAAATCTAAACTGGTCATTTCCTTTTCCAGTACATCCGTGTGAAATTGCTGATGCGTTTAATTTTTCTGCAAGTTCTGCAATTTTAACAGCTATAAGCGGTCTTGCTAAAGCTGTTGATAATGGGTAACCTTCGTACAAAGCGTTAGCCTTAATAGCTCTAAATATGTAATCTTTTGCAAATTCTTCTTTGGCATCAATAGTGTAATGCTCTAAAACACCGAATTTTTTAGCTTTTTCTTCTGGTTCAATTAAATCTTCAGCAGGTTGTCCTACATCAACAGCAACTGAAACCACGCTGTAATCATATTTGTCTTCCAATAATTTTAAACAGCAACTTGTATCTAATCCACCAGAGTATGCTAATACTGCGATTTTCTTGTTTTCGTTTTCCATATAATCACCAATATTTAATCTAGTTTTAAATAATTCCATATGATTTAATTATTATACTTAGTATAATTATTTTAAGTTATTTATTATTCCATTAGTTTATTATGTATTTATATCTTTCATTTTCATGTATTTTTTTATTATATTATTAATTTTTACATTTTTGAAATTCATTATACATTATTTTTGCAACAGCATAGCTTGGCGTGGCCAAACTTACGTCTTTATCGTATAATTCCGTGATTGATTTGATATTATATTTTGACTCTAAAGTATCTGTTAATATTTTTTCCCCAAGTCCTGTGATAATAACATTTGATAACCCATATTTTGAAGAAACAGCGGATACATTATTGTCTATTAATTTTTTCCATACTTCATAGTATTCCTTTGCAATTTGTATGCCTTCTTCTTTAGATATTTGATTTAAATCAGCACATAATACTTTTGATATTCTAATTAAACTATCATCTACACTTGTAGATTTACCATCTGCAGTTTCACAGGTGTAGTCGCTTTCCGATATTTTATTCATTATAATGGATACATCTCCTGTAATTGCAAAGTATTCTGAAGATACATTCGATAAAGTACCTCTAAAATTAATTTGATTAGCTAAAAAGGATAATGGAGTTCTTAAAGTTCCAACATACAATAATTCGTTGTTCATTAACCTTTCTAAATCATTATCATTAGCTAAAACCTTGCCATTTTTTATAGGTATTATATCTGTAGTGGTGGATCCCATATCAACAAATACGCAATTTTCATCAATTTCTTTTATAAATTCGGCTGTAGCTCTCCAATTAGATGCTGAAACGCGCATATGATTATTTTTAGCTTCTTCAACACTTATAAAATTCCCTTCAGTATCAAATACTGCAATGTTTTCAACAGGTATTTTATCAGCATATGCCTCTAAAACTGCGTCAAGTATCGCAATAACCCCTTCTTCTTTTGTAGCATAGGAATCTGCTAGTTCAGCAGTCATAACCAATGCTACTTTAAAATCAGATTCTGGGCAATTATTTTTGAGAACTTCGGTTAATCTATGATTTTCTTTCCACATTGGTAAATATATATGTTTTATACTATGTTTACCATTTTCCTCAATTTCTGTTATTTTGGTATTTGCTCCGCCAATATCTACGCCAATAATTTTAATAAAAATCCCTCTTTAAACTTCACTGAATTATGGTTATACTTACATTCTAATATATTATTAATTATTTTAAATATTATGATAATTAGTAGACTAATATATTTATGAAATATATAAAACATTATATAATTTAAAAGATATATCAAATGTTTAACTAAAATTTTATCCATATGTTATACATAAAAATAATAATTTGCAATATGGAATAATAGCTTATTAAATTCTTTAAATTCTGTTAAGATTGATATATTATGAAATCAGTACCTCAAACCCAAAATTTAGATTCTAAAAATGATTCGAAGGATGAAAATTCCCTATTTGGTGAAATATCTAATTTGTATAGTGAATACTTTAAATATGCGATAAAACGAAAGTGGTTAGAAATACCAACAGATTTACCTCATAGGGAGATAGGTTTTGGCATCACAAAAAAAGTAGATAATCGTAACATATGTTTCGAGAACAATATTGATTACTTAAAATGGGTGCTTAAAAACTCTCCATTTCATTTGTATAAGTCATTATCCTACATGGAACATCCTGAAAATATGGGGGGTGCTAATCAAAAGAAATTATTTAGGCGAGAAATAGCATTTGATATTGATACACATAAAACCGAGAAATGTAAGCACGACGAAAATTGGTTATGCGAACATTGCCTAGAAGAAGCAAAAAATCAAACTCTTATTTTAATTGACGAATACTTAATTCCATTTTTCGGATTTTCTAAAAATGATTTAAAAATAGTTTTTTCAGGTAATCGGGGATATCACATATATATTGACCCTAAAGATGAGCAAATAAAAGAAGAAATTGAACATTGGGGTAAAAATGAGCGTAGATACTTTATCGAATTTATATTGGGTAAAAATTTAAGTTTAAATCATATGGGAAGTGCTTGGAAGACAATTTTAACGAATCAGTTTAAAAAGAATAAATTTCCAATTAAATCATTTAAAAATACAAACAACTGGGATAAGGAACTTAATAAAGCCACTCGGGAAAAATCAAAACCTTTACTATTAGATATAATAAATAAAACTAAAAATAGATTGGAACTGGATGAAAAAGTAATGGACGATGACATTAGGCTTTTAAGAACCGTTGGTTCATTACACGGCTTCACTGGATTCATGGTTAAAGAAATAAAGTATGATACCCTATCAAATGGTTTTTTCGAACCGTTATCTGACGCAGTATTTTCAGAATTTTCCAAAACTTATTATGATATACAAATAAATACTGCTATTGATGAAGTTACTATTAAAAATGAGCAATATACTAAAGAAAGTAAAGAAGTTCCGGCTAGTTTATTGTTATTTTTATATGGGCACGGAATAAATTTTGAAATTTTGGAAAAATACTAATCTAATTTTTTTAACTTTTAATTTTTAATAGGCTAATATTCTAATTTTTATATTCTCTTTTTAAAACTCAAACATTTTTAATATAATTTACATTTATATATTTAAATTTACAGATATATACTTCTAAAATAAAAAGTAGCCCGGCGCGGATTCGAACCGCGGTCTCAGGTTCCAAAGACCCGAATGATTGGCCTCTACACTACCGGGCTATATTGCATAACGAAGTTTTGATATTTTTAACTAACTTCATAATAGGAATGGCATTTATTATATATAAATGTTTCTATAGGCTAGTCATCGAAAACTATATATAGTTAAAATGTCTTATTGAAGTAAGATGTTAATGCCTCAGTGGCTCAGCCTGGTAGAGCGCCTGCTTGGTAAGCAGGAGGCCGCGGGTTCAAACCCCGCCTGAGGCTTTTTTTAATATACGACAAAAGAATTTATTAATTTAAATATATTGATGCTATTTTTAAATACGTTATTTTAAAGAAAATTAATACTTAAAATAGTAAAGTTAAAAAGATATGATTATTTAGAAAATTTCCAATAATCTTTTAAATTGTTTATTCCATTACTCTTTAGAAGTTTTTTATCAAATTCATTCAACGGATATTTTTTAAATGGTGGTATGGAACTTCCAGTTTTTGAATATATATGCCCATTTTTAGCTTTTGCTGCTAGATATTTACCTGCATCTTCCCTGATAATTATATTACCATCCTTCATATCCGAGCCTGTGAAATCTGCTGTTTTTCCATTTACTATAACTGTACCCCCTCTTAATACTGCACCTGTATTTTTACCTGCATCTCCATTAACGATAACTTTACCCTTTTTCATTAAAATGCCCGTACTTAAATCCACATTACCTTCAACAGTTATGATGTAATCTTCGTCAAGTCTAGCTCCAACAGTATCTCTAAGTATCTTATCAGAAATTATTAAATTTTCAGATATTATTTTATTGGGCTTCAATATCTTGTAGCCTTTGGCATTTCCATTCTTTAAGAAATCAGTAATTGATACGAACTTTTTGTAGTCTTTAATATCGCTTTCAATTTCGATTATATTACCCACTGGCTCTTTAATTTTATACTTTTTACTCTGGTAGATTACACCAGAAACCATGCTTATGCCACATCTTGTGTCGATATCTCCGTTTATAATAACAGTACCTACATTAATAGTGTCCCCTGTGCCCCCAAAATACTTTAAATCAGCACCCAGTGAACTACAAAATCTTTTCCCAACATTCCCTTCAATAATTATAACATTTTTTGGGTTTTTTATAAATTCAACTAATTTTTTGTAAGATATGTTAGAATTTGGCGTTATCTCATGATCCTCATCAAAATTACTTTGCCATTTAAAATTGTATGTAAAATCCAATAAGCAATTTAATGGTTCAGATAGTTTAATGGTGAGTATATTATCGCTTTTGATGTTTTTTAGGTAATTTTCAATAGTTTTTTTTGATTTTAAAAAGCTAAACATAATATCCCCATTATATCATTTATTATAGTCAACATAGTCCATATTATTTTTATATTCTTTACACCATATACCCTTTTTGATATGGTTTTGAAACATATGGTATATACCTTATACATTATTTGAACTATTTTTGTGAAATTTTGCAAAATAGAGTTATTTCATATGAATTAAATATTACTTTTAAACAGCCAAATTTGGCATTCATATAGCATACTAATAATTAATACCTTTGAGCAGTTAAACAAATTTATTTAAAAAAATTAATAACGTACATTAATAAATTTAATATGTTTTTAAACTATACAATATACTGTTAATTAAAAGTAAAATAAAAATAATCTATAAAAAAATAGTAGATAAAAAAATAGGTTTATTTTTTTAAATTAAAAATATATTATCTTCCTAACTCAGAATGTGCTTTTGCCAAATGTCCTGCTGCTAAAGCACCAATTAACGATAATTCACCTGCTAAAACTGTTGAAGCAACTATTTCTGCAAATTTTTTGCTGTTTCCGTTACCTGAGCACCCTAATATTTTTAAGCATTCTTGCTGGGTTTCAACTCTAGTACCGCCACCGATGGTCGCTACTGGTACATCTGGCAATGTAACTGAGAAATATAATCCATCTTCTTGACATTCTGCAGTAGTTATTCCCATACTACCTTCTACAACATGTGCAGCATCTTGACCAGTAGCTAGGAATAAAGCACCTATTATATTGGCAAAGTGAGCGTTAAATCCTAAAGAGTTTACAATTGCAGAGCCTATTAAATTTTTATTTGTATTTACATATTCAATAGCTTTTGATGTAGTTTTTAAGTATTTGTTTACCATTTCTTCGGTTAAAAATACTTCTGCTACTATACTCTTACCTCTGCCTTCTATTAAGTTAATTGCTGATGGTTTTTTATCTACACATACATTACCACTTAATGCAACAGTACTTATTTTAACTTCCATTTTAGCCATTTCTTCCTCTAAAAGAGTGCATATTCTTTCAGTAGCTATAGTAACCATATTCATACCCATTGCATCGCCTGTAGTGAAGCAGAATCTAGGGTAGACATTTTTTCCAACAATTATAACTGGCGATACATCTATTAATTTACCATGTCTTGTTGTACTTTCCGCAACTTCTTTTATTTTATCGAAGTTTTTTTCAATCCAATTTTTTAATTTTAAAGCGTCAGAGACTGATTTTGTAGCAATAATTGGTGCACGAGTCATTTTATCTCCAATTACCCTAACGGTTGAGCCCCCACATTTTGATATGATACTACAACCCCTATTTATGGAAGCAACTAAAGCACCTTCTGTTGTAGCTAAAGGTATTTGAAATTCACCTTCTGCATATTCTCCCTTAACAATCAAAGGACCTGCAAAACCGAGAGGTACTTGAACAGCACCTATCATATTTTCAATGTTCTTTTGCATGGCAGGTTTTTCATCAATTGTATAATGACCAATATGTTCTGTTTTTACATCGGATAATTTTTCAAGGTATGATCTCCTAACTACAACCGCATTCTTTTCACCAATTAACTTATCCAATTGGTAGACTTTTAATTCCTTTTTAATTAATTTTTCAACCACTTCTTCAATTTCCTTGGAAGTTAATTCTTTGAATTCATCGTTTTTACTTTTAATTTCGTTACTGTTCATTTTTCCACCAGACAGAGTTAATAAGCTTATCTTTTGAAGTATTGCATGAGTAATTTACATAATCGTGAGAAATTTTTTTAGTAAGTGATTTTGAGAAATTTTTAAATATTTCTTCAGCTTTTTGAGGGTTATTTTTTACCAATTTTATGGCTTTATTTAATTCTTTAACTCTAATTTCTTCTAAATAATTATTTAAATCTTTTAATATTTCTTCTATATCTAATTTTTCAAGGTTTTTAAGTAGTACATCATACTCTTGATTTATAATATTATGTACTTTTGGCATTTCTTCCATTCTTTTCTTCAAATTAGTATCTGAAACTTCTCTTAGATTATCAATTGTATACAATGTTATACTTTCAAGCTCTGAAACACTTTCTTCTACATCACGAGGGTTCGCTATATCCACTATAATCTTTGCACCTAATGACTTAGAATTTTGGATATCTTCCAAATCTTTTTTATGTAATATTGTGTGTGGGGATGCAGTGGCACATATAATCACATCGCTGTAATTTATTGCTTCCTTTAATTTGTCAAAATTAATTGCAATACCTTTTAATTCCTTTGCAAGTCTTTCTGCACGTTCATATGTACGATTTGATATTATAACTGCTTTTATATTCTTTTCAGCTAGTGTTTTAGCAACTAATGTTCCCATTTCGCCCGCTCCAATTAATAAAATATTCTTATTTTCCAATCCAAAGTTTTTTTCTACTAATTCTAACGCTGCGCTACCTATGGATACACTACCTTCATTTATCTTAGTTTCTGCCCTGACTCGTTGTCCAACATGGATTCCTTTTAAAAATACTAGTTCTAGGTATTTAGTACATTTTCCTTTTTCTTTTGAGCTTTGTAAGCTTTTTTTAATCTGTCCTAGAATTTGGTCTTCCCCTATAACCATTGATTCGATACCACAAGCTACATTTAGAAAATGTATAATTGATTCCTTTCCCCTAATAACTTCAAAATTTTTGAATTCTTCGATTAATTTGGCTATATATTGGTCATTGTTTAAGCCTTTTTTACATTCCTTCATACATTGGTATTGTAAGTCATCAAAATAGATTTCTATCCTATTACAGGTTTGAACTAATACACAATGTTTATGTTTTTTATAAAATTCCTCTTCATCTTGTCTTAATTTTTCCAATTCATCAATAGAAAAAGATTTATGGTCTGCTTTAAACAATAACATACATACACCCAGTAGTTTTATAAAAATGAAATATGATTATATTATTTTTTTAATTATTTATTTTTATTTTTAGAATATTCATTTATTAGATTTAAAATCTTTCTTTTAAAATTTTCATCATTAAATGCCAATTCTAATATTTCTTTCCTACCTGATTGATTTTTAAAAATATTGGTATCACATACGGGGTTATTTTCATTTTTAATTTTATTTTCCGTTTTATCATTACTTTTCAATAATTTCCGAACTTTTTCTTGAATTTCAATTTCTAATTCATTATCCGTTAGATAATTCTGAACTAACTTTCTAATTTCTCTAGCAATTAGGGGACTTTTGCCGCCAGTATAAATGGAAAAACAAATATCGTCCTTTTTATAATACGCAGGAATAATAAAATTTATTTCTGATTCAAAGGTGGATGAAGAAATCATTTTTTTTAGATTTTTTGAAATTTTTACAATTCTTTCGTTATTTTTTTTATCTATCGAAGTTACAATTATATCATATTTTTTTATTAAATCTTCTAACTCTTGATCTGTTAGTTTAGTGATATCACAATTTTTGTATGATATATCTTTGTAGGCGTACTCTTCGGATATTTCTACGTTTTCAAGGGAATAAATATCAATTTTTGCACCACCTTCTAATATTTTTGATATTCTTCGTTTTGAAACGTCCCCGTATCCAAAAACTGCTACATTAAAGTCTTTTAAATCTAAAAAAAATGGTATCATACTATCTATCTTTTTAATTTTACATTTGTTTTGTTTTATAATTTGTAGTTAATAATTTTTAAGTTTTTAGTATTAATTATTTTTGAAATGTTTTTTATAATTCTTTATTATTTTTTTATTTTTTATCTTCATTATTTTTATTCGGTAAATATAACTGCTCATATAATTTAAGAGTCTCTTCAGCGTTATTTTTCCAAGAATAGTTTTTTGAAATAGTATATCCATTATTACCAAATTCTTCTCGTATATTTGGATTTTCAATAAATTTTGCCATAAATTCTGCTAAAGAAGTGCTATCCTCTGATTCTACAATATATCCGTTATGATTTTGTTTTATCAATTCAGGTATTCCTCCAACTGAGGTACCTATAACGGCTTTTTGACATGCCATAGCCTCTAATAATACAATCCCCATTCCTTCGGATTTGGAGGGTAAAACCAAAAAACTGCAATTTTTAATCAGTTTGGAGACGTCAAGCTGATCTTTTTGCCCCAATATTTCTACATTTTTTAAATTATTCTTTTTTATTACATCTTTAATTTCATTTAGTAGTTTTCCGCTTCCTACTAACTTATATTTAAAATTGGATTCATGCCCCATTTTTTTGTTTACTAAAGCAATGGCTTCAATCAGTGTTTTTATGCCTTTTTGCTCTACAAATGCACCAATGAATAGTCCATAATTTTCATCAGAGATTTTTTCGTTGTTAAAAATGTTTAAATTTATTCCATTGTATATTTTTGTGACTTTTGAAACATTATTTTCTTTTTGAACTTCTTTTTTTAAGTATTCACTTACACATATTATTTCATTGCTATTTTGAATAGCGTATTTGAAAAATGGTTTTCCAACGGGATTTTTTGATAACTTCATAACGTCACTACCATGTAACGTTAAAATATGGGGAATATTGTACTTTTTACTTAATTTGGCGCCCAGGTATCCTTGAGGGAACGCATAATGGCTATGTATTAAATCTATATTGTGGTTTTTTATTATTTTAGAGCCTATTTTGTAACCTTTTAGGAAATATGTTGGACCCCTTAATTTTTTAACATGTGGGACGTTATGAATAATTACGTTTTCCACATCATTTTGAAATTCTTTTGTTTTAGCTTTATAGTTTAAAATATGAAATTCTATTTCTGAAGTATTCAGCTTATTGGAATTAACACCGTAATTATTTTCTTTTATCAATAGATTCATATTTTTTATTAGATTTTCAACATGTATTGATATACCACCCGGGTAGGGGTGATATATTGCAGGAATTAAGACTTTCAAAAAATCACCGTCTGGTTAATCTACGTACAATATGTGTTATTATATTAATCTCATAATAATATGTTATTTTATTATTAAAAGATATACAAAATAATTTCTAAATATACTTAGTTATCGAATAAACGTAAAAATAAAGCTAAAATAAATTTAAAAATAAAATGTAAGATAGTTTAAATCTATTTTTTAAAATTATAAATAGATTATTTTTTATTTTTTAGGTATATTATTTTTCCATTTTACAAATAAATAGTGTTTTTGAGGTTCTTTTAGCTCTTCTTCAATTCTTTGAGCAATCACTTCTACAATATTATGTTTATGAACTCTTTTTTCAAAATCCGTAAAATTTTCAAATGGCTTTTTTTCTCGTTCTTCTATTATCTTCCACATGGCAGTTTTACCGATACTTGGTAATATCTGTAAAGAATGTAACCTAGGGCTTATTGCATCACAACTATTTAAAAAATCTATAAATCTATTTTCCTGATTAAAAATTGATTCTTTTATTACATGAACCAACTCTAATTTAGCGGTTCTAGACAATTCTTCGTATTTTAGCATTTTTAACACATGACTTACCTTTTCACGATTATGTTTGCCAATGTATAATTTTTCCGCTAAATCAATATCTACATCATCTTTTAACTCTAATTCCATTAATACAAAGTTTTTTTCACCAAAGGCTTGAACTAATCCCTTTTTCTTATAGTCAGGTCTGGTGTCTTCACTACGCCCATAAGGTAAAAAATCTAGTACATACGCGTAATCCTCAAATTCTCTTTTGTAATTTTTACGGGTTTTTTGCATATTTTGCCCCCATTAAGCAACTCTATGATATTTTTTTACCGTAGTTATGATTAATATTTTAATTTTTAGTAAAATAATATATTATTTATCTTTGTCGAAGCATAAAAATGTATTGATTAATCTAGATAGATTGAAAAATATAAAAATATAAAAATATACTGCCATAACAATATACTACTAAAAAAATATTATAAAATATTATAAAATATTATAAAATATGTTAAAAAAAGTTTTACGCCTTGCAAATTTATATTTAGCAATTTACTTTAAAATAATATCACAAAATAGATTTGTAAATTAATTATTCATATTTATTTAGATTAATTTACAGATTGCGTCTAATATAGCCTCTGAATTTTCAGGAGCATCTTTTTTATAGAATACTGCTTTTAAATCTTCCATATCAACAGGTAGTATATCTATAACCTTTATAGCATCTTTTTCATCTAAACCTAAATCCATAAGTTCTTTGTATAACTCTTCAGCTTCTTCTTTTGTTAATACTGAAAATTTGTTTAAGTAATCTAATGCACAGCCATTTTCATATGACATTTCGTCAATAACTGCTCTCGCGTTCATGATTTCTGTAGCGTTAGCAATTGTGGTGTATTTTTCAGCCAATAGTTTTTTACCAATCATTCTGTTCACCAAAATTAAAAATCCGTAAATTTAAATCGTTACAATATAATTAAAAAAATAAATGAAATATTTAGATATTTAGTTTAAATATGTAGTTTTAATTAGTTAAATTATGCTTTTGATTCTCTCAAGTGTTGAGGTCTTGCGATGATATCTTTGTATTTTCCACCATCTTTAACTTTAACTAAGTATGAACTACCTCTTTGAGCAACAATTTTTCCAGTTTTACCGTGGAATTTAGGGTGTGGCATACCTTTTTGTACTGAAGGGTCCAATACAACGTGAACGGTTTCTCCCACTTTGTAAACTTTTAAAGCTCTTGTTAATGGGAATAAACCTCTTTGTCTAGGGTGTTTTTGTAATTTGTATCTTGTTTTGCTTCTAAATCCTTCGCTTTTTTGCATAGTTTCTCCTCGCTGTTTCTATATAAACTTATTTAATCCAATAATTTAAAATATTGGGTCCATATTGGCGTCATATTCTAAATCTATCCTAAATCAATTTTTAGAATTTTATTTAGGATTTTGATTAATAACGAATTAAACATGAATAGTATGACCATGATTAATATATCTTTTTACATATATATTTTACATATATATAATTATTCCTATACATCCATTAATAATTTACGTTATTATATTTTCTGTGCTATAATTTGTACTAATTATAATTTTTAATATTTATATTTTTTTCAAAAATTTTAAAATCTAAAAATATGTTTAGTAATTTGCAGGATTGTCTTCGTCATGAACATCCATAACTGTAAGTAGTTTACAGTAGCAAGGAACTTCTAAAATTTCAGATATTGAGGGTTTAGTTCTTCCTTCATCCCCACTTATTAATTCTTTAATATATAGTCCCCCATCACAGTAAACAGTCAATTTAAATGATTTTTTATCGATTGGCTCACACCAGGCTTTATAAACATTTCTAACTCTGACTAAATCTGCACGTCTGTGTGAGACTCTGTGTGGTGTTCTTTGGTCGATTCTTAAATTTTCAAGCTTTTCAGATAATTCGTTAATCCTTTCTTCTTCAAAATTATAGTTTTCTATTTCATCTTCAACTATTGAAACTAGAGCGCAGTAAGTTTTTGTATGGGGTTCGTTTTTGAAGAACCTTACGTCGTTTTTTACACCATATTCTAAATTTGATATTTCTACGCCTTCACTTTTATTTACTTCTTCCGTAATCTTTCCTAAATCCATTTTTCTAACTTTTGGCTCTTTTATTTCTATGACGAAAGGCCTACCATTTCCAAGCATTTTTACATCTATATCTTCACGTCCTGCGGCGTGTAAAGCTTCCCCACTGCCTTTAGCGATTTTCATCACTGGTTCAGCTATTATTTCTTCAACAGAGGTCGGGTATTGTTTACCTGTGAAATTACATTTTTCACAGCCTTTGCCTCTGCAACTTCTACAATCCCAATGGCTTTGGGGAATTCCTCTTTTTGTTTTCTTATACCTACCTTTAATAAATATTGGGTTTATTTGCAAGTATATTTTTTGGTTGTATGGGTTTACCATGACTACAATATCGGGAGTTTCCTTATCAACAGGCTTTTTCAACTTATTCGTTAAAATTTTTCCTAGTTCCCTACCAAATTCATTTCTTAAGCTTTCCATATTGCTTTCGTTAAAGTTAACTTCTAAATCCTTCTCTAGTTCTTTCATTCTTTTTGGTAATCTGGTGCCTATTAAAAATTTATCAAACTCATATTCTGAAAGGGCTTCTACGATTTTGTCAGATATTTCTTCAAGATTTTGGATATTAAATACATCCTTACACCAAGGACACTTTTGTTCGGGTGTTAGGGGTATATCACTAAAGCTTTCTTCATCTTCCTCAGTCTCATCTTTACTTTCATCTTTACTCTCTTCATCAATTTCATCTTTTAACAATTCTTCGATAATATACTCGTTTTTAATTCCATTTAAACCGGTTTTTCTTAGAATTGTTAAATTTTTTTGAATTTCATATATTTCTTCATCAATTTTTTTTATTTTTTCTTCATCACTTTCAGATAATGGTGTTTGAGTGGATGCTTCAATAATAGTATTTTTTTCTTCAAATAATTCTTTGAGTTTTTTTTCAAAGTTCATTGCAATAACGGTTTTTATTGAAGTTCCCCTGTCTTTGTTACCCATTCTCATTAATTTTGCGTAAATTCTGCCGTAACATCTATTACATAAGTTATATTTTTGTAATATTTTGTTTTCATAGTCCATAATTCCACCAATAAATAGTCCTGTAAATCATGATAATTAATACGTAATTATATTATAAGTTAGTACGATATACTATAAAATATTATAAAATATTATACAATATAACGAGATATTATAGTATATTAATTTAGCATATTGTAATAATAAAATAAAAAAAATTGCGTAATTAAAAATTTGTAAACTTAAATTTATTAAATTTATTAACCTAATCAGTTACTCAATTAACCAATTAACCAATTAACCAGTTAATTTAAAGTATTTGTGATAAAATGATAGCAAACATCGATTTACACCTACATTCAAAATATTCAAAAGGAACCTCTAAATTCATGAGTATCGACAATATTGTAAAATATGGGAAGTTAAAAGGTCTAGATATAATCGGAACTGGGGATTGTTTAAATCCAAAATGGTTGGATGAAATAAAAAACCATTTGAATGATAATTTGGTATTGACAACAGAGGTGGAGGACAAATTTAGAGTTCATCACTTAATAATCTTGCCAAATTTGGGTCAAACCACTGAATTAATAAATTATTTTTCAAAGTATTCTAAAAATATAAGTTACGAAGGTAGGCCAAATGTTTCATTAGATGGTAAACAAATAATGGATATGGTAAAGGATTTGGGTGGTTTAATAGGTCCTGCACATGTTTTTACACCCTGGACTAGTCTTTATAAAACATACGATTCAGTTTATGATTGTTATGGTAAAAAACCAGATTATATCGAATTGGGATTATCTGCAGATACTGATATGGCAGATATGGTTGAAGAATTACGAGATATACCTTTTTTAAGTAATTCTGACGCTCATTCCTTTTATCCACATAGGATGGGTAGAGAATTTAATCAAATGGAAATCTCAAATGTTGGAGATGTGGAACATAACTTTGAAGAAGTTAAAAATGCAATAAAAAATAATAAAATAGTTGCTAATTATGGATTAGACCCTAATTTGGGTAAATATCATACAACAGCGTGTACTAAATGCTACTTAAGATATGATATTGACGATGCAATTAAATTTAAATTTAAATGTAAGGAATGTGGCGGTACTATAAAGAAAGGAGTGCTAGAACGTTCTAGGGAGCTTTCTACCGATAATAAAGTAATTCATCCAGATTTTAGGCCCACTTATCATAAAATAATACCTTTGGCTGAAATAATATCATTTTCAATAGATAAAGGCGTAAATACAAAATCTGTTCAAACTTTATACGGCGAATACCTAGATAACTTTAAAAATGAAATTGAAATACTCACAAAATCTAATATAGATGATTTGAAAGCCATACACGAGACTGTGGGACAAACAATAGAAAAATTTAGGGATAATACTATAAACATATATCCTGGCGGCGGTGGGGAATATGGTTATATATCTAAAAATCCTGTGAAACTCAAAAGATATGAGCAAAAAACCACATTGGAAAACTGGATGAGATAATAGTATTGCCATTAAAAAAATACTTTTAATTTTTTTACCTTTTATTTAATTTTTTATTTTTAAATTAGCTTTAAATGTTGTTTTAGTTTTAGTTTTAAGTTTAATAGTATAATTTACGACTTTAAAAAAAAATAGAATTTAAAAATATAGTGAATTAAAGTATATCTAAAAATAATTATTAGCTAATTAACTAACTATTAATTAATTAGCTAATTAATTAGTAATCACTTTTAACATTATATTTTACTATTTATTGTTGTTTTATACATTCAACAGGACATACGTCAGCGCAATCTCCGCAATCGTTACATTTACCAGCGTCAATAACTGCTTTACCATCGTCCATTTCTGAAATTGCTTCAACAGCACATACAGGAACACATGCCCCACATGCAATACATTCGTCAGCGTTTACAGTGTATACCATAATATCACCAATAGTTTAGCTTATTATTTTTATATTTATTAGTTATTTAGATAATAATATATATTGTATTATATTAAATACCATTTTACTATAAAAGAATAATGATTTAATTTAACTTATAGCTTACGAGGTTTTTATTTACTATATCTTATAATTTTTTCATAGTTTTAGAATCTTAGATATAATTTGAATATAGTATGGTCTTAAATTATACCATACCATATCGTACCATTTATTAAGCAAATGGTTCTGGAGTTATTTTTAATTTAAAGTACATTCGTCTTTAAAAGCCCATTTTAACAATGGAGGAGTTATTAATATTGAAACTGTAATAAATATTAGCGTAGCTGCAATAAATTTTGGAACATTACCTTCTGAAATAATACCTGCATTAACTGCAACCATTAAATTTATAAGGGCTATTTCTGCACGAGGTATTGACCCGATACCCATCTGTAACGACTTTTTTGTGTTCCAACCCATAAGTTTGGCCCCTAATCCTCTACCTACAACTTTACTTATCACTGCCACAACAGTAAGGATCACTGCTAAGCTTAGGGCATCGTAATTTCCAAAAACACCCAAGTCTAAACTAGCACCCGTATATACGAAGAATAAAGGTATTAAAAAACTGTAACCAATGGTTTTTACATCGTTCATTACTGCTTTACCCTCTGGAGTTTTTGAAAGGATTAAACCTGCTAGGAAAGAGCCTTCAATAGCTGCTTCGAACCAATTTTCTGCAAGGAATGAGAATATAAACAACAGAGCTAATATAAACGAAAGAATCCCTCTTTGAACATGCAATTTTTCGGCAAATGATATATATTTTCCAATAAGTTTCCAACCTATAAATCCAATAATTACAAATAGTCCTAGTTTACCAAATAACGAAGTTAAGTCGCCCATTCCTACTACAAAGATTATTAACATAATTCCTAAAAAGTCGTCCATAATACTTGCACTCAATGAAGCATAACCCACATCTGTTTTTAAAACACCTAAATCCATCATAACACGAACTGTAAGGCCAATACTAGTCGCAGTTAGTATAACACCCGCAGCGAATGCTTCTTGGGATGGATAGCCCACTGAGACTAATGCAAGATATCCCATGACCAAAGGAAATAAAACACCAAAAACTGTGGATACAGTAGCTATTGCACCGGTTTTTTTAACTTCAGCGATGTTAGTGTCTAAACCACCTAGAAATAATAAGAATATAATTCCTAATTTTGATAAAAATTCAAATATTTCATTATTATGTAATGTAAGATGGTTTCCATCAATAAATCCGAAGTATATTAAATTTCCAAGAAACATACCCATTAATATTTCACCTAATACGCCAGGCAATTTTAATTTTTCCATAAAATGGTCGCCTAATTTTCCCGCAATTAGTGAAATGCCCAGGGTTAATAAAACCCAGCTGTAATCCATTTGAACCACCGGTATATATAAAATTTTTTAGTTTTTTATCTTTTTTATCTTAAATTTATTTAACAATACAATATATTTCTGTATTTTAAAGATTTTATACTATAATTTACCATATGGGAATTACACACATATGGGATATTAATTTATCAAAAATAAAAACGGTACTAATACCAATTTAAACCTGTTTTAAACCATGTAACAACATTATAATAATATTAGGGGGATATATGAGTAATCAAATACTGTTGGACGATTCATTATTCTCCACAATTGGTGGAAAACATACATAAATCCATAAATTGCCTAATTAATATTTTTAAACTAATTTCTCCAACTAATTTATTATTATCATCAACTACTCCGATAATTTGGACTTTATACTGTTCCATTTTAGTTAAAACTTCTAGAACCGTATTATTTTGATTAATAGTTAATGGATTTGGTTGTAATATCTCTTTTACAGTGTTTGCGCCACCAATAATTGATTTTAATATGGATGTTGAACTTCCCATATAAATTTTGTGTTTACTGGGGGGCAACAGAAAATCTATTACATCTAGATATCTGATGATACCCTCTAAATTGTTATCATTTTTTGTATCAATCACCCAAACGTGATGCCTTGTTCTTAATAACTTCAATACGTCTAAAACGGAATTATTTATACAAACTATGGGCATTTCGTCTTTAGTAGGCATTATATCTTTAATTTTTAGGTGATGATATTTTTTTAAAGCAGTGTCGATTTCCACAATATCACCTTTATAAAATAACATCTACTACACTATATGTCGTAGTAATTAATATATTTTTAGATTAATTATTTTGATATTTTGGCGTAGTTAAATCCGCTAAATATTCACTATAATTAATTTTTTATATTTGGATATATATTGATAAATTAGAATAGTTAAAATAATCATAATTAACTTTGAAATTTAACCTTTAAATGTATATATTAAAGTATATAATATAGTACATTATATTTATTTTCTGAAAATATGTTAAAAAATATTGTTCATAAATTTAAATCAAATAAATGATATAACAAAATGTTAAAACAGAAAAATAATAACAGCAATGGTGAAATAATGAGTAAAAAACTTGTTGGTACTGACGTACTTAAAAGAGGATTTGCAAAAATGGTTAAACACGGCGTTGTAATGGATGTTACAAATGTTGAACAAGCAAAAATTGCAGAAGAAGCTGGTGCTACTGCAGTTATGGCATTAGAGAGAGTTCCTGCAGATATAAGAGCACAAGGCGGCGTTGCAAGAATGTCAGACCCTGAAATGATACTCGAAATAATCGATGCAGTTTCAATCCCTGTAATGGCAAAGGCAAGAATCGGTCATGATGTAGAAGCTCAAGTTTTAGAATCATTAGGCGTTGATATGGTTGACGAAAGCGAAGTTTTAACACCTGCAGACGAAGTAAACCACATCACTAAAAAGGCTTTCACAGTACCTTTTGTATGCGGTGCAAGAAACTTAGGCGAAGCTCTTAGAAGAATTGATGAAGGAGCTGCTATGATAAGGACAAAAGGAGAAGCAGGAACTGGAAACGTTGTAGAGGCTGTAAAACACATGAGAGCAATGAACGAAGGTATTGCTAGAGTTGTAGGTTACTATGAAATGGGTTTAGATGCTGAATTAGTTCAATTAGCAAGAAATGAGTTGAAAGTACCTATCGACTTAGTTTACGAAGTTGCAAAATTAAAAAGATTACCTGTAGTTAACTTTGCAGCAGGGGGAATTGCTACGCCTGCAGATGCAGCTTTAATGATGCAAATGGGCTGCGATGGTGTATTTGTAGGTTCAGGTATCTTTAAATCGGGAGACCCTGAAAAAAGAGCAAAAGCTATTGTAGAAGCTACATACAACTACGATAAACCACAATTAATTTCAGAAGTAAGCAAAAACTTAGGCGAACCTATGGTGGGTATAAATATTGAAGAAATACCTGAAGAGCAACTTTTAGCGAAAAGAGGTAATTAATTAAACCTTTTTAATTAAACCTTTTTAATTTGTTTTACATTAATTTAATTTTTTTATATATTTAATTTTAATTTTACAAATTTATTTTTTAAAAAATGCTATAAAAAATAATAAACTAGCAAACTAATAAAATAATAAATATCATAAATATCATAAAATAATGATAGTAGCACATAATGAAGTCACAAATACATAAAAATTATAAATTATCCTTATTTATAATAATATTCAAATATATATAAATTTAATTTTATAAATGATGGAAACATTTATATACTATAATGGTGTTAGTCATTGTGCAAGTAAAATAAAAGATTGCCTCAGTGGCTCAGCCTGGTAGAGCGCCTGACTTGTAATCAGGTGGTCGGGGGTTCGAATCCCCCCTGGGGCTTGAGTTCTTAGGCAATAGACTTAAGACTTTTTACTTGGGCCTGTGGGGTAGCCTGGTCATCCTTTGGGATTTGGGATCCTGAAACCCCAGTTCGAATCTGGGCAGGCCCACCATTTACTTTAATACATAGGAATATCATTAGGAATAGCGTATCAGAAGCATATCCAAGAATTATCCCGCGATAGTTCAGACTGGTAGAACGGCGGACTGTAGATCCGCATGTCGCTGGTTCAAATCCGGCTCGCGGGACTCTTGGGCCCGTAGCTTAGTCTGGTAGAGCGCCTGGCTTTTAACCAGGCGGTCGAGGGTTCGAATCCCTTCGGGCCCGTTTTAGCTGTTGATACGGCGGTCATAGCGGAGGTGTTCCATCCGATCCCATTCCGATCTCGGAAATTAAGCCCTCCAGCGATTTCTTAAGTACTGCCATATGGTGGGAACAAGATGACGCTGCCGATCACTTTTTTTATTATGCCCTGGTGGTGTAGCTCGGCCTATCATACAGGACTGTCACTCCTGTGACTCGGGTTCAAATCCCGGCCAGGGCGCTTTATATTTAGTTTGAAATATAAATTCTACACTATTTAGAATACAAATGTCATAAGCAATATATACGTACTATTCGTTAGACTTGGGCCCGTAGCTTAGTCTGGTAGAGCGCCTGGCTTTTAACCAGGCGGTCGAGGGTTCGAATCCCTTCGGGCCCGTTTTAGCTGTTGATACGGCGGTCATAGCGGAGGTGTTCCATCCGATCCCATTCCGATCTCGGAAATTAAGCCCTCCAGCGATTTCTTAAGTACTGCCATATGGTGGGAACAAGATGACGCTGCCGATCACTTTTTTTATTATGCCCTGGTGGTGTAGCTCGGCCTATCATACAGGACTGTCACTCCTGTGACTCGGGTTCAAATCCCGGCCAGGGCGCTTTCTGTGTTTTAGAGTCTAAGGACTTATTTTTTATAATTTCTTTTTATTTATCTATATTTGATAGTTAACTTCGTTTTTGATATTGATATTGATATATGATCGTTTTTTTTATCAAAATTTATTATTTAGATATCTATACGCCTATAATGTCTTAATATTCTATTATTTTAATACTCTAATTTTAATACTCTATTTTGTATATTTCAAGATATTTAAGTTTGGCATTTTATTTGAAAATCTTCTAATAAGCTTAGTTTTAAATTAAAAATCAAAAAACTATATATATTTTTAAAAATAACTTATTACTATGGAAAAATCAAAAATTATACGGGACCCAATCCACAAAGATATAAAGATTAAAGAATCGGAAATTTCGATAGTAGACACCGAAAATTTTCAGAGACTTAGGAATATTAAGCAAACAGGATTAACATGCTTAGTTTACCCTAGTGCAAACCATACACGATTTGAGCACTCTCTCGGTACGATGTACGTAGCAGGCGAAATGGCCAAAAAATTAGATAGTACAAACGTAGATATTAATTTAATTAGAATATTAGGACTTTTACACGATATAGGGCATCCTCCATATTC
Source organism: Methanococcus voltae (assembly GCF_017875395.1). Taxonomy (NCBI): domain Archaea; kingdom Methanobacteriati; phylum Methanobacteriota; class Methanococci; order Methanococcales; family Methanococcaceae; genus Methanococcus; species Methanococcus voltae. The sequence goes on from NZ_JAGGMO010000007.1 coordinate 55,594, forward strand.
TCACACTTTGGAAGTAAATAATTATGATCATGAGTATTATACAAAACAGAAAATAAAAAAGATGGACTTCGAAAACTACCAAAGTAAAGAAGTTCTCGAATCGTATAACTCTAAGGGTCTCATTGGTAAATTAATTCACGGAGAAATGGATTCTGATAGAATGGATTATTTAATAAGGGATAGCTATCATACTGGTGTAGCATACGGTTCTATAGATATACATCGTATAATAAGCTCAATAACTGATTTTGAAGATTCTAATTCCTTGGGCATCTTAGAGAAGGGAGTTTCAGCGATTGAGTCCTTACTTATCGCTCGGTATCAAATGTACCCTACTGTTTATATGCACCCCGTTTCTCGTATAGCGGAATGTATGTTAAAGAATGCCACGTTGGACATTTTAAAAGATGGAACTATAGAAAATAAGGATTTATCAATAATGGATGACATTGATTTAGTATCTACTCTTAGAAACTCTGAAGGTTATGGTAAGGAATTAATGAAGATGTTGGATACTAGAAATTTATTTAAAAATATCGCTACGTTTCCATATCGGGAATTAAAACCTTTAGAGATATATAAATTGATAAACTTGACAGAATCTAATTTGGCAGTTCTTGAAGAATTATTGTATGATAAAATGGGATTTAAACTATATTTGGATATCCCTAAACCTCCTAAAATTGTTGAAAACAAAGTCCCTGTATTGATAAATGGTAAAAAACATAGATTAGATGAAGTTTCGCCATTAGTTCAAAATTTAAAAGTTGCATATAAAAAATCCTGGAATGTACGTGTTTATGCAGAACCGAACAACATCTCCAATGAAAATATTCAAAATCAAAAATATAATATTAAAAATTCGCCATATGAATTAAAGAATATCATTTATGATCTCATCGATGAATATGAATTAGTCAACGAATCAGAATTATTCGATAATAATTCTATAATAAACATTTTGTCTGAAAATTCGGTTGTAAAAGGCTATTCTACATTTATGGCATATGCAAAAAATAAAGGTTTAAGTGAGGCAATTCTATCTTCTGAATTACAAAAACTTTTGTTTTCCGGAATGGTTAAGAAACGAACCGTACAAATGGGCGGTATCTATAGATATGATTATAAATTAGTCGATGAATCCATTATATCACGATAAATTGAGATATTTGCTATGAAATTATGCTTGAATTATACTATAGAGCTTCTATATATTATTAAATAATTATTTTTATCATTTAAAAGTCCTAAATCACTTAAATCCTGTTCATTAATTATTTTTTTGTCTGTTATTAATTTATAGGTCATATATTTATCCTCAAATTCGCAACTAGTCTTTTTATTATGCCAAATATTAAATAATTCATTTCCTAACTCGCCTGATAAATATATGTTTATTGGATTATTTTGGAAACGTTTTTCGGTAGCTTCAAACTTTTTAGAACTATTAATATTATCAAATAGTTTTAAAATCTGTTCAAACAGTTTTTCCGCATTTATTTCCTCACAAGTACACCCAAAATCCCCTCCTATACATATTATCGGATTTTCAAAAGTTTCAATAAAATCTACTATCGAATTAGATATTGATTTTATATTTAATCCAGGATTGGTATTTTTTAATATATTTTTAGCTATTAATTCCATTCTATTTTTTAATTCAAAAGATTTAATCCTTTTAATAATATCCTCTGAACTCATCATATTCCTACAAATTTCGTAGCTTAAAATACCATTTTGAATGTGATGTACTCCAAAAATTTTTTTATCAAACTCGAAAACATGATTAATTTTATAATCTTTCATTTCCATATTATCATATTCAAATTTTAATGGATATTTTGATATAATTTTTAAATTAGGTGGTTTATCATCTATTAAATTTAGATTTAAATTTTTAATATTTAACGATTCTATCTCATTCTTGTAGGTTTTAAACAGTTCTTTTAACATGTAGCAATTTTCTACAAATTTTAGTGTATCTAATTTCACTTTTGCAGTTCTTAAATTTTTTGCGATGTCGTATTCTTCTAAAATGTTTGTAATCAGTCCAAATTTTGAATACACAAGACCTAGTGATATTTCAAATACGAAATAATCATATTTTGGTAGTTTTCCGTTTTTCTTTAAGTTATTTAAAATGTTTAAAACTTCCGTAGGTGTTATTGACCCTTTATTACTATTATGCAAATATACGCTATATTTATCTGATAAAATATGATTAATTAATTCAGATGTGGATGTTTTACCTTTTACCCCAGTTATGGTAATTATTTTAGGTTTTATATCCTTATATTTTTTATTTATTATTTCAGAAACTGCTTCATGGAAAGTTTTAAATTTAATATCTATTGCGCAATGTACTGGGGCTATAACTTCTTCAAATTTTGAATAATCAAGTCCGTTTTTTAAATTAGCTATTATTTCTAAATCTGGATAAAATTCTTTTAATTTATTATATTTTTGATATATTTCTTTATCTTTATCTGAGAATGAATTTATTCCGTTTGAAGACGATAATTTATTTAATTTGTTAATTTTTCCATAAATATCCCATATTACTATGTTTCTAGAATATTTATCATCTTTATTTGACAGATATTCTTCTGCAATATCCAAAGCACCATGATTTACATCGATAATCAGTGTTCTTTTTTTACTTTCCTTTTTTTCACTTTTATTTAAAATTTTATCACCCCTACATTATAAAAGATAACTAGCACTTCATACGGTTAATTAAGCATTTTGCTATTATTTCGTCAGCATTAACGCCCAACTGTCTAAAACCTTTAGTTCCTGGTGCCGTATTTACTTCTACAACGTTATAATCATCATCTTTAGGTAATAAATCTACGGCCATAATGTCCCCTTTCATTACTTCAGCACATTTTAATGCTAATTCTTCCACTTCTGAATTGATGGTTAATTCTTCAATTCCTCCACCTTTGTATAGGTTTGTTATATAATTGTTGCTTATTCTCCTATAACCACCTATAACTTGACCATCAACTACTAAAACTCTCATATCTTTGTATAATCCAGTTTCGGGGTCTTTAAAATCTATATATTCTTGTATTATCTTACTTTCCCACATCGAATTTTTTGACATTTCTCTTAATTCTTCATCATTTTGTGGTTTTTCTACTTTCATACCACATTTTGAGAACGAATTTTTTAAAATTAAAGGATATTCCATATCATTTTTATTTATAAATCGTACTGCATCGTCATAATCCCTGATAAGAGCTGTTTTTGGTACTTTTATTCCCTTTTTATTTAAAATTTTAATGGTTTTAAATTTATCGGAGGAATTATATATGGTAGATAATGGATTTACGAATTTATAGTCTTCTTCCTCTAAATTTTTTAATACCTGCCAGGAATATAATGTTAATCTATCAAGATAATCTCCAATTCCACATCTGGAGTGTATTAAGTCTGTTTCTATTTTAAAACTATCATCTACCAATAAGTTGTTTTCTGAAAGTAGTAATATTTCACAAGATTGTCCAAGTCTTTCTACTGCATTTTTTAAGGCATATATTGTGGAACCACCCTCTGCACATACGATTGTTATCATTTTATCCCTTTTAATCAGTTTTGTTAATATATTGTTCTTCTTTTATTGTATTTTATAATATATTGGTTATCATGATTAATGATACAATATGAACTATATAATCTTTTTTATAATTGATTAAACATTAAATGCCATGTTGAAATTATACGATAAATTTTAAAAACAAATAATTATTGCACTAAAATAAAAAAATGTTAAAAAAGTTTATAAAATGTTATTAATGATTATTATTCTTATTAGTATTATTAGTATTATTAGTATTATTATTTTAATTTAGATAAATGAATAAATTATTACCACAATTATGAGTAGCCAAATCAATGAGCCGATTGAATGTAGTACTTTGTCATTTATAACGTAGGATAATCCATTAGCGATATGGTCGGTAATTCGACTATTACCTAGTTCTCGTATTGTATCGGGGAGTGATACCCAAATATGGTAACCATCCAATGGTATTGCAGGTAATAAATTAAATATTGCCAATAATAAATTTAGCATAAATGACCAATATATTATATTTATGAGTAAATTTACATAACCTGAAGTTACAGCCATTATTCCAATTTTTCCATCAGAATCCGTCGTTATATTATAATCTATCATTTCATTGCTTCGTATAACTACAATATTTGAACTCATATTAGGCTTTAATTTGCTCGCTTCTTTTTGGAATTCTCCCAAAGAATTTATTTTGACACCGTTGATTGAGTATATTGTATCGTTATCAAATAATACGCCATCAGCAGGACGGTCCTCTAATACATTGGATATTGTAATATCACTATCCAATGACGTTCCCCAAGGTAAAGCAAAGAGGAATAATAAGGCAAGTATCAAATTAGACATGGGTCCTGCAGCTGCTACGGAACCACGCACTCTTTTAGCAGAATTTTGATATTCTTCCGTAAATTCTACAAAAGCACCCAATGGTATTCCTAAGGCTAATAATATACCAGTACTTTTTATTTTTTGATTGAATGACCTAGCTACAATACCATGAGCTAGTTCGTGAATTGTAATTCCTAATCCAAGTGCGATAATTCCTGCAATCCATGGTATTGTATTCCCAAATAACATAATTACAGGTGTTGCTGCTTCACGTTCAATGCTTCCATTAATTACGCCCAGCGAGGACATTAAATAATTTACAAATGCGAAAATACTTATTAACACTGCAAGAGGTATCGATAATGTAGATAACCACTGCCAAAATTTGTATTTTCCTACTTTATCAATAAATTTTAATCCTATTTTCGTTTTTAAAATACCAAATACGAAATACGTTTTTAATTCATAGTTCAATTTTAAGTCATATTTTTCTTTAAATTTATCTAAAGTTAGTAATAGTATCCACAACAGTATGAATATTATTAAAACCATGTTTTGTGATAAGTCCATTTCTACACCTTATCTAGCTTAAAGTCTAATAATTAATATTGTATACCTATTTTAATAATTTAATATTTTAAATCTTGGTTTATTACCTATATGTACTTTGGTATATTATTCGATCAATATTAAAATAATTAATAATTAACTAATTATTTGATAAAATTACATTGAAGATTAAAAATAAATCATACATATATAAAGTAAAATATAAAATATAAAAAATAAAACCGAAATATATGAAAATAAAAATAAAAGGAATATATTAGGTATAATTATAATCGCATATGATATATTGTCTAAAATATACTAAAAATCACACCTAAGAACTTTTAATGAATTTTTGAATTATTCTAAATTTAAAGAATCAATATAATTCTTAAAGTTAACAAAAGCATTTTTTCTATGTGATATATCACTTTTTTCTTCAGGTAACATTTCTGCAAATGTTTTTTCGTGATTTTTAGGTATAAATATACTATCGTAAGCAAAACCATATCCATTTGATTTTATTTTGTAGGAGATGGTGCCTTCAACTGTTCCCGTGAATGTTTTAAGTTCTTTGCCGTTATAGTATCCAATAACTGTTTTAAAATATGCGTTTCTTTTTTTACAGGTACCTAGTAATTTTAAAATACCTTCATTTCCAAGGGTCATTTGAACAAATTTAGAGTATGTTCCAGGGAATTCTCGTAACGATTCTATGAATAATCCACTGTCTTCTACAATTATGCCTGAACCATCTTTGGATATCTTTTTATTTAACGTATATTTGTCATAAACGTATTTAGCTCCATATTCAGCTACTTCTTCAAGAGTACCTTGTAATTCAGGATATGGTATCTTCAACTGTTCTATTTCATATTTTGAATTTTTTAGAATTAGTTTAGCTTCGTTAACTTTGTTCATGTTTCCCGTAGCAAATAATAATTTCATATTTCCACCATAGTCCTTAAAATATTCCAAATTAATTAAAAAATATTACCAAAATATAATAGTATTACAATGTATTTAAACATTGCATAGTTCTCTCTAAGTAATAATAAATTTAAAAATAAAATAAAAATAAAATTAAAAAAATAGGGGTTGCTATATAATAGCATTTGATTACTTATTTAACAATTATTTAATAGTTGTAATTTTTGCGAATTATTCTCAATGAATTTAATATTGCGAGTACGGTAACACCTACATCTGCAAAAACGGCTTCCCACAACGATATAATACCTAAAATACCCAAGTTTATGAATAGTATTTTGATACCCAATGATAGAATTATGTTTTGATATACTATTTTTTTCGTGAATTTTGATATTTTAACTCCTTTTATAATACTGGCCATATCATCGTTTGTGATTATTATGTCGGATGCTTCAACTGCTACATCACTACCTAAGTTACCCATTGATATTCCAACATTTGCTCGCCTAATAACTGGTGCATCATTAATACCATCGCCTATAAATGCTATTTTATTATTTGATGACATTTCTTCAATAATATTTAATTTATCTTCCGGTAATAATTCATAATAATAACCATCCATATTTAAACGTTTAGCTACGTTTTCTGCTACTTTTTGGGTATCTCCTGTTAATAATAAATTTTTAAAACCCATACTAGATAATTTAGAAATTGTTTCTAGAGATTCTTCTTTTAATCTATCTTCTAAGCTATAATGACCCATATATTCATTATTTAATCCTACGAATACATTTGTAATATTATTATTTATTTTTGAGTCATTAATTTCGATATTGTACATTTTTAATAGTTTTTCATTACCTATTAAGAAAATATTTTCATCATCTTGTTCCGAATTCATATGTCTAAATTTTAAAATCATTCCTTTTCCAGAAATTTCTTCAGTTGATTCTACTTTTATTTTTTTACTAAGTAATTTAATGAATATATCATTCGGTAAATTATTTTGTTTATTTTTATCAAATATTTTATTTTCATAATATTTGCAAATTGCAATGGCTAAGGGATGATTTGAATTTTTTTCAGCCAAATTTGATAAATAATTTAATTTTAAAATGTCCTGTTCCTTTAAATTTCCATTACTTAAACTAAATTTGGATACTTCAAATTTACCATATGTTAAGGTACCTGTTTTATCATATGCAAAAGTATCTACTTTTGTTAGTTCATCCACATAGTTCGAACCTTTTACGAGGATTCCTTCTTTTGCAAGCCTTCCGATACTTGAAAAGTAACTCAACGGAACTGAAAGTACCAAAGCACAAGGACAGGATATTACAAGAAGTATTAGGGCTTTATTTATCCAAGAATAGTCCCCATATAGTATTATCGGCACGACTGCAATCAATAATGATAGTCCAACTACGAAAGGAGTATAATATTTTGCAAATGTTGTTATAAATTTCTCCGATTTTGATTTCCGGATATTTGCAATTTCTATTAAATCCCTAATTTTTGAAATCATAGAATTACTATACTCTGTTGTAACCTTTATTTTCAATGGTTTTGCTAAATTTATGGAGCCAGAATATATTATATCATCAGTGGATACCTTCTTGGGGAAGCTTTCACCAGTTATTGCGGACGTATCTACGTTAGAATTACCTTCTACTACTATTCCATCTAGAGGTACCTTTTCCCCAACTTTTACGAGGATTGTATCTCCAACATCCACTGTATCGGGATTTACTTTTTTGGGTTCTCCATCAATAAGTAAATTGGCATAATTAACTTTTAAGGAAACGAGTGAGTTAATCGATTTTTTTGAATTATTTAGGGCTTTTTCTTGAAGATATTCGCCAATGGTGTATAATAGCATTACTGCAACCCCTTCGGGGTATTCTCCAATAAAAAATGCACCTAAAGATGCGATAGTCATAAGGAAATTTTCATCAAATATATTGCCATGTGTAATATTTGTTATGGTTTTTGAAATTACAAATCGACCTGCTATTAAATACAAGATAAAGAATCCAATAATGGCCATATTATTTGTTAAATAGCCCGAATAGTATGTAAATATTAATATTAAAAATAATGTACTCATTAAACTTAATTCTATTATTTTTCTTTTGTCATTATCTTCAGTTTCAACTTCATTATTATTGGTGTTACTTTCATCTATTTTTATTAATTTTACGCCTTTTTCTACTGAATCTATAATTTTTTGCACTTTTTCAGTATCAATTTCTTCATCAAATACGTATAACTCAAAAGTTGTTAAATTCATAGTAGCTGAGGGATATAATTCTTTTATTTTTAATTCTATTTTAGACGCACAGGCAGAACATTTTAATCCTTTCAAGTGATATTTTAATACCATGGTTTCATCTCAAGGTTTTATTTTTAATTATCGTCATTTATTTTTAATTCTATTTTATTTTCTTTTTATTTTTTTATTTTTTTATTTTTTAGTAATTTTTTCAAGTATTTCGCATATTTTTAAGTCTTTTATCGAGTAATATATAAATTTTCCATCTTTCCTGCTCTTTATTAAATTTTTATCTCTTAATATCCGTAATTGGTGAGATAATGCAGATTTGGTGCAGTTTAATACCGAGGATAATTCACAGGGGCAGTATTCTCCATTTTTTAAGATAAATAGTATTTTTAGACGGTTAGGTTCACTTAAAGCAGTGAAATAATTTGCTATTTCCGAAATTTCTTCATCATTAGGTAATGATTCGATAGCTTTTTGAATATGCACTTGATTTTCATCATGTTCTTGACACATTTCAACTTCTAATTCTTCAAAATCCTTTATTTTACTATTTCTTTTTATTTCTACTTTTTTTTCATATTTTAACATGATTAACCCCTTATTTTAATGATTATGACGTATAATAATATTTAGTTACTAATCTCATGTATAGTTACATAGTTGAACAATTGTTCAATTGTTATATTATTTGAGCTACTATTATATAAATTATATTATTGATAGTGTAAATTAACTTTACTTAAATTTTTTAATTATGCTTAAAAATAGTTCTAAAAATTTATCTCGACATCAACACCAAATTTCATACTTGGAATATACCATGTCAATTGGCTAACCCTAAATGTCGAGACCAGTTTACTAACTTTTGCTGTATTATGGTCACTGCAAGCCAACGCAAACTCTCATAACTCGCCCAAAAGTTGGTTTATACGATAATATTGCTTCAAATTCGAACCCTCTATCATTGCGAGGTCATCCATAGGCTCCATGTAGGTCGGTTTATTGAAGCTATATATTACATAACATAAACTGTTATATATAGCTATTATATTATCAACGTATTTTTTGAGAATATGTCATTATCAAAGCAATAGAATTTAAAATAATGTAAATTATAATTATAACCAAATATTAGTTGAATTTACTAAAATTAAATATATATAATAAAAATAGATATATATTCAACATTACTTTAAATCGGTGAAATTATGATATATGTAGTAGGACATAAAAATCCGGATACAGATAGCGTCTGTTCTGCAATAGCACTTGCTTATTTCTTAGACGGAATGGCAGCAAAACAAGGAAGCATAAATCCAGAAACTGAGTTTATATTAAAAAGATTTGGTTTGATGGAGCCAGAGACAATAACTTCTGCAAAAGGAAAGCAGATATATTTAGTAGATCATGCTGAAAGGTCACAATCACTTGATGATTTAGAAGATGGCAAATTATTGGGTATTATAGACCACCACAAGGTAGGAATTTCCACATCCGAACCAATAATTTATATTTCAAAGCCTATTGGTTCAACAGCATCTGTAATTTCTGAATTATACTTTAGAAATAGTTTAGACTATATTGGTGCAAAAAATAAAGAATTGAAACCAGATATTGCAGGTATTTTATTGTCGGCAATTTTATCTGATACTTTATTGTTCAAATCACCTACAACAACTGAATTAGATAAAGAATTAGCTACCAAACTTGCAGAAATTGCTAATGTAAAAGATATGTATGATTACGGTATTGACATGTTAAAAGCAAAATCTACAGTTGGTAGTATGGCACCATCTGAAATTTTAGATATCGATTATAAAGAATTTAGCTTAAATGGTAAGAAAGTTGGCGTAGGACAAGCTGAAGTTATCGATGCGTCAGAAGTTGAATCTAAAAAAGATGAAATCTATAAATTACTTCAGGAAAGAGTTGAGTCTGGTAACTACGACTTAATATTATTCTTGATTACAGATATAATGGAAGAAGGTAGTGAAGTTTTAGTATGTGGTAATAAGGAAGCATTTGAAGCGTCATTTAATGTAAAAGTGCCAGAAAATAGCGTATTTATCGAAGGATTAATGTCCCGGAAAAAACAAGTTATTCCACCTTTAGAAAAATACTACAATATGTAATTTAACATACCTCATATTCAATATTTATTACTCAATATTTTTTTATTTTTTTAATTTTAATCATTTATTTTTGGGCTATTTTACATCTAATTAGTTTAATTTCAGTTTAAATTTAAACAGAAAAATATAAAAAACATTAATCAATATATTAAATAGTTTGATAGTTACTAAAATTTAACAGTACTATTAAACGCCTTTTATTATTTGCCAGTATAATTATAAGGCAATATGTAGATAGTTTCTTTGAAATTGCTATGATTATTACCTTTTTTTCAAGCGAAAATCAAGCGTGGCTATTTGTATAAATTAAATTAATTACATATATATGAATTAAAAAATATGTATTTAATATAGCGATATTATTAAAAAATATTCTAAAAGATAATCTACAAAAATATTCATATATGTATATATTTATTAATTGGTGTATTTTATGAAAAACTTTGAAATTATTTTAGTTTTCGTAATATATTTAATAGTAATGCTGGGTATAGGTGTTCACTATTATAGAAAGAACGAAAATTTAAGTGATTATATTTTGGGAGGCAGGAAACTTAACAGTTGGGTAACTGCTTTAAGTTCTCAAGCTTCAGACATGAGCGGTTGGCTCTTAATGGGCTTACCTGGTTTTGCATATTTGGCAGGTATGGAAGCAATATGGATTGCGCTAGGTCTTGCAGTTGGTACGTATCTGAATTGGAAGTTTGTTGCACGTAAACTTAGGCGATACACAGAAGTTGCAAAAGATTCTATAACATTACCCGTTTACTTTGAAAATAGATTTAGGGATAATTCTAAAATACTAAGGCTTATTTCTGCAGTGTTTATCTTAATTTTCTTTATGATATATACCTCATCAGGTCTTGTAGCAGGTGGAAAGTTATTTGGAACCGTATTTGGTTTAGATTACACACTTGCGTTAACAATTGGGGCACTTGTAATTATTTCATACACCTTTTTAGGTGGATTCTTAGCAGTTTGTTGGACTGACTTTATACAAGGTTTAATTATGGTATTGGCAATTACTGTAGTACCTTTAGCTGCTATAATGAATATTGGAGGTCCTGACACAGTAATGGCAGGCTTTAATGAGATAAGTCCTGATTTTACAAATCCATTTACTGATTTATCTGGACAACCTTTGGCTTTATTTGCCGTAATATCTTCATTAGCTTGGGGTTTGGGTTACTTCGGACAACCGCATATCTTGGTTAGATTTATGGCGATTAGCTCGGAAGATAAAATACCAAAAGCAAGGCGTATTGCCACGATTTGGGTGGTAATAAGTCTTGCAATGGCTGTATTAGTAGGTATGGTCGGTGCTGTAGCTTTCCAAGCACAACCTTTATCTGATCCAGAAAGTGTATTCATGGTTTTGATTGATGGACTATTCCCAAGTTTATTGGGGGGTGTACTTTTGGCTGCAGTTTTGGCTGCTATTATGAGTACAGTAGACTCACAGATGTTGGTAACTGCCTCAGCACTTACTGAAGATATGTATTCACTTATAAGAAGAGAAGCATCCGAAAAAGAGTTATTATGGGTTAGCAGACTTTCTGTAATTTTAGTTGCAGTAATGGCTTATATAATGGCTTTAGATGTAAATAACAAAGTATTGGATTTAGTTTCATATGCCTGGGCAGGATTTGGGGCTACATTTGGTCCTTTGATTTTATTCTCCTTATTCTGGAAGAAAACTACAAAAGGTGGAGCAATTGCAGGTATGCTTGCAGGTGGCTTAACCGTAATACTTTGGAAAAACATTAGCATGTTTGGTTTATCCGGGGGAATATTTGACCTTTACGAAATAGTGCCTGCATTCATTATAGCATCTGTATTTATCGTATTGGTTAGCTTATTGGAGAAACCCTCTAAAGATATGCTGGAAGAGTATGAAAGAGTTACAAATAATTAACTAATCACGAATAATGGTTATTTAAAAATTGAAGTTTTTAATTCTTAATACTCAATTTTATCTTTTTTAATCTTTTTTATAGGGTCTTTTTATTTTACATTAATTTTACAATTCTATATTTATATTTGTCATTTTGAGGTATTTTTATTTTCAATAAATTAATATACTAATATCGTTAAGTATAAATTACCGATAAATTCAAATGATTTTTATACTATATTCACTAATTAATTTGTATGTTTTAATTACATTAAGATATTATAAATTAATGTAAAATTATGGGAAATTATGGATTATTCTGAAATTGAACTTTCTTTAAGGAATCGCGAAATATTGGTTGATAAAGGTGCCTATAGCATAAAGAGAAAATTCGCATTTTTACTTCAAAAAGAGGATGTTTTGCTTTTTGACGAAAATAAATACTATGCAAATGACGAAGTAATAGTTTTGGATGACTATTCCTATTCTGATAGTAAGCGACCAAAAGAATATCTTAAGGTTTTTGAAATTAGTAATATATCTAAAAGATAAAACTTAAGGTAGAAATTGTAAAAAATAAGAATAAAAATAAAAAAATAATGTACAAATAAAAAAAATTTACGATTAAATGATTTAAAATCAACTTGTAAACAACATGTAATGATTATTAAGTGTATTATGGTGATATTATGGCTTTAGATGAAAAATTGGCTATTTTAAACGGGGTTTTTGGAGTTGTATTTGGATATTTGGCTAATTACGTATATACAATGGGTTTGGGCTTTTTAAGTGGAATAGCTACCATTGTATTTTTACTTATTGGATTCATAGTTTCAGGACACGTTACTTCTAAACTCTTTGGAAACAAGAGTATGTCTCAAAAACAATGGTTAGGTGGGGGATTGCCAATATATTTCTTCATAGCTATTGTATTTTGGGTTTTAGCTTATAATGGAATTTTTTAAGTAATAATGTAATTTTCTAAACATTATTCTTGCATATTTCTTGAATATATTTTTAACAAATAATTACCCTATTTTATTTTTAATTTTAAATAATATAATTTTAATTAATATTAGTTTTGATATTAAGTCTTCATTTCTTTATCCAAATCGTAAAAACTATATCTTATAAGTTTAAAATATAAAATAGTTTAAAAATATGAAATACAACATTATCAATTGAAAATTATACTTTAAATATACGGACTAATGGTGTTACAATGTATACTATAAAAACGCAAAATTCAGAAGATCTATACGATGAAGCAAGGAAATACCTAGTAGGGGGTGTAAATAGCCCAGTTAGGGCTTTTAAGCCATATCCTTTTTTTGTAAAAAGTGCTAAAGAATGTTATTTGATAGACGAAGACGATAACCAGTACATAGATTATTGTTTAGCGTACGGTCCTATGGTTTTAGGTCACGCAAATCAAGATATATTATCTAAAGTAAAAGAACAGATGGATTTAGGCACTGCGTATGGAGTTCCTGCAAAAAAAGAGATTGAACTTGCAAAAGAGATAATCGATAGGATACCTTGCGCAGAAATGGTAAGGTTTGTTAATTCTGGAACTGAAGCAACAATGAGTGCAATTAGATTGGCTAGGGGAGTAACTGGCAAAAATAAAATAATTAAATTTGACGGTGCTTATCACGGAGCACACGACTATGTACTTGTAAAAAGTGGTAGTGGTGCTTTAACACATGGTTCTCCAAATTCTCCCGGAATTCCTGCAGATACTACAAAAAATACTATATTATTGCCATTTAACAACCGTGAATTGATGAAAAAAACCATAGCCGAGCAAAAAGAGGAAATAGCTTGTATCATAGTCGAACCTGTTATGGGTAATGTAGGATGTATTTTACCAAATGATGACTACTTAAAATTCTTAAGGGAAATAACTGAAGAAAATAACATTGTATTGATATTCGATGAAGTAATAACTGGTTTCAGATTATCAAAAGGTGGGGCTCAGGAATATTTTGGAGTGACACCTGATTTGGTGACTTTAGGTAAAATATTAGGTGGTGGTTTCCCTATCGGAGCAATTGCTGGTAAAAAAGAATTAATGGAAAACTTTTCACCAAATGGTACAATATATCAAGCAGGTACTTTTAATGGTAATCCCGTATCTATAACCGCAGGAATCGAAACCTTAAAGTGCTTAAATGATGACTTTTACAAAGAAACTACGAAAAAGGCAACAATCTTATCAAATCACCTAAGGGAGTTATCTGACAAATACAACATTGAGACAAAAGTTTACAATGTAGCATCTATCTTCCAAGTTTACTTCAATAAAAACGAAGTATTGAATTATGATATTGCAAAAGATAGTAATACTGAATTATTTGGTAAATATTTCTTTGGTTTATTGAATAATGGCGTATTTATAGCCCCTTCACAGTTCGAGTGCTGTTTCACATCCATAGCACATAAGGAAAAGGATATATCAATCACGATGGATGTAATGGAAAAGGCATTTAAGTCTTTAAAATAATATTTAAAAAAATACTTTTAATTTTTTTATCTTTTATTTAATTTTTTATTTTTTTAATTTTTTATTTTTTAAAGTTTCAACATGTAATGGAAAAAAGAATTAGTTAATAATGTTAATTCATCAGTAATTAAATAACTTGGGATTTTTCCAATATATCTATTGCTTTTTTCTTATCAAATCCATTTCTTAAAATTGTATATCTTTTCCTTAATGTATGGGCGTTACATAGAGCTTCAATAGCTACATCTTCATCATAACCTAATTCAAAGATGTTAACCGGTGATTTAACAATTTTTAGAGATTTTAAGATTTCAAAGTAGTCTTTGTTATCTAACATACTTTCTTCAACATATGCTTTGGCAAATATTAGTGTACCGACTCCACACTGCTCCCCGTGAAGTGATTTATTATCTATGGTGCCTTCTTTCTTAAGTTTGTCTAGGGAATGTGAAAATAAGTGTTCACTACCTGATGCAGGGCGTGAAGAATGAGCAATAGCAATTGCCATCCCGCTAGCAATAAGTGCTTTAACTATTTTTTTAGGGTATTCTTTCAAATTGTCATTGTTTTTAGAATTATTTATATATTCAATAAGTTCTTCAGCAATAGTTTTTGAAAATATGGCTGAACTTTCACTATATTTCTCATTATTTTCGATATGTGCTAACTTCCAGTCCAAAACTGCGGTTATGTTTGAAACTATGTCTCCCGCACCTGAAGCCAATAACTTTCTAGGTGACTTTTTTATTATATCCGTATCCCCTACAACGGCAATTGGTGGTTCCGCCATAAATGAGGGCACACTTAACGAAACAATTGGCGAAGCAATACCGTCATTAGAAGCTGTGGTGGGTACACTAATAAAAGGTTTTTTAGTAATGCTAGAGGCGTATTTTGCTACATCAATGGATTTACCTCCACCAATACCTAAAATGCAATCATAATCTCCAAAAGATTCTTTGATATACTTTCTATTTTCATCGTTTAATTTGCCAAATCTCTCATATTCTACTTCTTGATAATAAATATAGTCGTATCCCAATTTGTTATATTTTTGAGTGCTTTTACCAGTAATTACCAAAGGATTTTTTAAATTTAGTTTTTCTAGTAATTCTGGTATTTTGTTAATTGCCCCATTTTCAACAAGGGTATATCTTGGGATTGTAATCATCGTATCACACTTAATTTATCGACTTATAACTTATTTTTAGAATTATTATCTTTTTATCCATAATTTTTAATTATACATTAAATTTTATACTTTCGATGGTTTATTTATTTTATTGTCAATTTGATTAGTAAATTTAGCTATTAATCCATTAGTTGATTATTGTCTGTTATTATCTTTTATTTTAAATAATTTGTAACGTCATTAATTTTTGAAACTTTAAATGCCCTTTTTCGTCTCATACAACTTTCACAAGTTCCACAATGAATTAATTCAGGGTTTTCATGGTAGCAAGAATAGCTATACTTTAAAATTTCTAAACCCAATTTTTGTTCTAAGTCAAATCCTTTTTTTACAATTTCATCTTTATTCATTTTATATAACGGAGCTTCCAATTTTACTTTATTTAACGTCCCATATTCAGTACATTTATTAAATCTATCCATAAATTCCATTGTATTATCTGGAAAGGTACTTGCTTCTTCTTCATTAATTCCGCAGTATATATGACCGGCGTCAATAGCTTCGGCAAGTCCTGAGGCTATCGAAAACATTATTAAATTTCTTGCAGGAACCCATACTTTTTTCATTGTCTGCTCTGCTATATCCTTATTATCTAAATTTTCTTCAGAAATGGTTGGAATATCGCCTGTTTTTAAGCCACATTCGCTTATTTCACACATTTCGCTTAAAAAATTTAAATCGACAATTTTATGTTCGGCATTCAATATTTTGGATATTTTTTTAGATGCCATTATCTCATTTTTTAAAGCTTGCTGCCCATAATTAAAAGTTATATTCGTTAAGTCGTATCCGTTCTGTTTTGCAATTAAAGACGCCACTGTGGAGTCTAATCCGCCACTCAATACACAAATTGCTTTCATTTTATCACAATTTTATTTTATTTTTTTAATTTATTATATTATTATTTTAAATACTATATATAATATGTTAAAATATTTTTTAAAATAACATAAAATAGGATTTAATATTAAATCTAAAAACATACTATTAAAAATAAAACTAATAAAATACGAAAATAATATAAAAATAATATAAAAATAATATAAAAATAATATAAAAATAATATAAAAATAATATAAAAATAATATAAAAATAATATAAAAATAATATATGAGTAAATATTTTAAAAATGCCAAGACTATACTATTTTATAGTCTTGGTAAATTACTTTTTCTATCCAATAACTCTTTTTGTTTTGCGCTATTCCAATTTGAAACATTTTGCAAGTATCCTGTTATCCTACTAAATTTTTCTACGCTATCACTACCGCAATTATTACAATTATCCTTTAAACCAGTCATTGCTTTGTTACAAGCTTCGCAAATACTTAAATTTTTAGTATATGTCCAAAATCCAATATTTGAATCACATATCTTTTTAGTTATATTCATCAAAACATCAGGGTCTGCGTAAGCTTCTGCATTCCAAAAGTGTCCGATATGACCACCATTACATAATGGGTGGAATTTCTCTTCGATACTTACCTTTTCACCAAGTGTAACATCTGAATTTACTTTCACGTGTGACGAATTGGTGTAATAGATACTACCGAGGTCATCTAAATTACCATTTACGACAGATTCAGTCTGTTCTTTGTAGTATTTATGGTCAAGTCTTGCAAACCTTCCGGCCGTACTTTCTGCAGGAGTTTGTGTAACTGTCCATCTTAGACCAGTTTCTTTTTTAAGGTCATCTGCATAGTTTTTGATATGTCCAATTACCTTTTCACCAAATGAGACGGCATCTTTTGAAGTATGTAACTCTTCGCCCATGTGATACTTCAATAATTCGTTTAAACCAACAAATCCGAAAGTCTTGGTCGTATTATCGTATCTGTAGTACTGTGTATCGTCGAATTCTTGAGTTAAGAATGGTAATACAGGTCTTGATTCTTCATCGCCGTATAATCTCTTTTGAGATATTCTATGTTTTATCTGTAAGGCGTCTTGTACTAAATGTAATCTTTCATTTAATAATTCAAATAACCTTGTATCGTCACCTTTAGCTTCATAAGCTATTCTTGGTAAGTTTAAGGTGTACCACTGCATGTTTCCAGTTCTAAGGGTACTCTCTTCAACACTGTTGCCCCAATCTCCACTTAAACGAGTTCTACAGCCCATCGCATTGGTATTTCCAAACTGATAGTCTGCAGTCATGTTTATAAAGTAAGGGAGTCCCCATTTAGCACTTAATTTATGTATTTTGTACAATAATTCGTAATTTTCATTTTTAAAAGCATTTTCTCTTAATTTGAATATGATATTAGGGAATAAGAATGGTTTACCGTATGCATCGCCACCCATTAAAACCTCAGTTAGTGCTTCAGCTATTATTTTTATTTCTGCGTCATATTCTTCATAGGTTCCTACGATCTGTCCATTTTTAACAGCAGGTTTGTCTTTTAAAAAATCTGGAGCTTCTAATTCTAAATTTACTGTACTGAATACAACCTGTCCGCCTCTTGCAGCATATATTTGGTTCATTTCATAAATAAACATCTGCATAAGTTGTTTTACTTCAGGGTATGATAAACCTCTCATATAAGGTGCTAACCATACGTTAAATTCATCTATACTCTGACCACCGGACATTTCACATTGTGCAGCACTTAAAACTTTTGCAGCGTGTTGTATTGCTACTTCAGGGTTTTTTGCAGGCTTTGATACACTTGTATGTCTACCCGTACCATCAACTTTCAAGCCGTGCATTAAAAATGGTCTTAAATCGTGTTGACAGCAAACGGTTCTAACAGCGGCATATTCCAAATCGTGAAGGTGAATATCTCCTTTCATATGCAAATCTGCAATATGCTTTGGGAATATCTTCATTAAAGCGTATTCCTTCATAGTTTCGTCAGCAACCCATTTGTGTATACTTTCCGGGTTATGCATTAAATTAGCATTATCTTTTGAACCATGATTAATTAATCTGTCTATATCATATACTGGAATACCTAATCTAGTGTGTTTATGTCTTATATCTTCAAAACCGTGTTCTATAAGCTTATAATTTACAACTTCCCTTATCATAGGTGCGGTAAGATATTTAACATCCATTTTTTTGAGTTCTTTTTCCACTTCATTTGCAATTTTTAAAGCAATAGTTTCGTCTGCATTAGCTTCGTTTATAAGTGCTTTAGCTATCTTATGCTTGTCAAACCCTTCAAATTCTTTTCCAGATGTTCTAATTTTTAGGCAATTGTCATAAAGGTATTTTTCAGAGTATTTTGAGGTTCCATTTTTTGCCTCGTATTCTTTTAATACTTTGAAAATACTTTTTTTCAGTTCATCAGTGGTCATTCCTTCATCTATATTTTCATATAAGTTTGAAAGTATAGGTTCTACGTCTGAATAATCAACCCCTGAGTTTAAAAGTGATTTTACCAATTTATTAATGTCAAATTGTTCACTATCTCCACTTTTTTTAATGATTTTTATATCAGGAACGATTTTTTTACTTGTTATCATCCAATCACCCTTTAAATAAAAAGATTTCAAAAAATAAAATTAATAGAATGAAATTGAAAATTATTTTAATAGTATCTAATTATAGTAGAATTATAATATAATTAAATTAACTTCTCTTTGAATATATTTTTAAGTAATTATTAGTTTAATAAATAGTATTTGTTGCATCTAAACTGTATTTTTATCATTTTCTATTTTTTATCATAGTGTTTCATATTATAATAGTTAATGATATTATTATGTAATATTATAAATACTATATTTCGTAATTTGTATTATTTTAATAATATTTATTAATATTCAATTTTTTTTAATAACCATCAACTACTATATGATATACACTATTAAAAGTTAGTTAATAAACATGCATCTAAAATTATTACACAAATACTTTTAAAATTAGCATAGTTTAAATTTACTATAAAATTATTATAATATATTATTTACTTATACAATATTATTTAAAAGTAAGTGGTATTTTAAAAACTAAATATTGCTTGAATTAATATATGCATTATTACCTAAGATGTATTATATATCATACTATTAATATTAGTTAGTCTAATTTATAACTCGATTAGTATTAATACTATTAATCATCAAATTTCGATATTTTAAATTCTTTAAGTGTATCAATATATTCAATTTTATGGTGTAATCATGACTAAAAAAACAATAATTGAAGGAACTACTAATTTAAACGTTTCAGAAGAGAGAACTTTGTCAAAAAAAGACCCTGTATTCTACAATCCCATAATGGAAGTAAATCGAGATATTTCCATTTCCACAATACAGGCTTTTTTAAACAATTTTAAGCGAGACGAATTTAAAGTCTGTGACGCTTTAGGTGGAAGCGGTGCAAGAGGGCTTAGATATGCAAAAGAACTTGATTTCAAGGGTATTTTAGATATTTCCATCGGCGATATTAACCCAAATGCAGTACGTGCAATTCACGAAAATATAAAATTAAATGAGTTCGATGATAATGTTAAATTATCTGTACATCACAAAGATGCAAACATATTATTGTCTGAAAATTACCGCGAGTTTAACGTCACTGATTTGGATCCTTTCGGTTCACCAGCACCCTATATGGATAGTGGAATCAGAGCAACTTTAACAAAAGGTGGTATATTATGTATGACGGCTACCGATACTGCTGTGCTTTGTGGGGCTTATCATAAATCTTGTATTAGGCGTTATAATTCAGTCCCAATACGTGGCGATAAGGAGTATGCCGTAAGGATATTAATTGCAAGTGCAATATTAAATTCTGCAAAATATGATATTGGTTTAAGACCTTTATTTTCACATTGTACTGACCACTATGTTAGAACATTTATGATAACAGAGCGTGGAGCTGGAAAAGCGGAAAAAGCAATGGAAAATCTTGGCTATGTTAAGAGACAATATGAAGATATTAGCACTAGAAACTACTTCGATGGATTTGAGCGAGGATTTGGCGGTCTTTTCTACATGGGCAAATTAAATGACGAAGATTTGGTTAATGATGCACATAATATTGCCAAAGAAAGAAATTATTCGAATAGGGCCGTAGAAATCTTAAATACGTTAAAAGAAGAGTCTAAATTTGATATGGTTGGAAGTTATAATATCCACGAAATATGTAGCTTTATTAAAAAATTAGTGCCCCCAATGGATGTTATTATCCAAGATTTAACCGATAAAGGCTTTAAAGTTTCAAGGGTACATTATACACCTTATGCTTTAAAATCTGATGCAAAATTAGCCGATATAATTGTTTCAATTTCTGAAAATAGTTCCATATAATATCATCTGATCGATTAAATTGGAATTTTCTTTTATTTTTTGAAAATACGTTTAAAAAATTAAAAAAGAAATATGATTTGATATTTGAGTATTTTTTTTATTATATTATTTTATATTTATTGATTATTAAATTCTTCAACTAATTTTTTATTTTCTTCTTCATCTTCCTTACTAATTGAAGCTTTAACTTTCCGCATGGCCTTTAAGAATGATTCTTTAGGTATTGTTTGAGCGTCTAGATTTTCTCTCAATGTTATCATTGCTGCTTCTCTACATATCCCAGCAATATCTGCACCTGAGTAACCTGCGGTTTTTTCTGACAATTCTACTAGTAATTTGTCTATTTCTTCCTTGTTATTATCAAGAATTGGCATATTTGCAGTATGTACTTTGAATATTTTTAGTCTTGTATCTGAATCTGGAGCAGGTACTAAAACCATTCTATCAATTCGACCAGGTCTTAATAATGCAGGGTCGATAAGTTTTGGTCTGTTGGTCGCAGCGATAATAACTAAATCTTTAGGTTCTTCCAATCCATCTAATTCGGTTAAAAGTTGATTTACAACTTTTTCTGCAGCATCATTTCCAAAACTCATTCCTCGAACTGGTGCTATGGAATCTATTTCATCAAAGAATATCACTGTAGGTGAGGCTTGTCTTGCTTTTTTAAAGATTTCTCTAATAGCTTTTTCACTGTCCCCTACCCATTTACTGAATATTTCAGGCCCCTTTACACTGATAAAGTTAGCTTCACTTTCATTTGCAACAGCCTTAGCAAGGAGCGTTTTACCAGTCCCTGGCGGTCCAAAGAGTAATATTCCTTTAGGTGGTCTAATGCCCATTTTTATAAATCTATCAGGATATTTTAAAGGCCATTCTACTGCTTCAATTAATTCCTGTTTTACATCCTCTAAGCCACCAATATCTGACCATTTAATGTTGGGTACATCTACCAATACTTCCCTAAGTGTTGATGGTTCTACTTCTTTTAAAGCATCGTAGAAATCCCCTTTAGTAACTTTAAGGGTTTCTAATACTTCCTTAGGTATTTCTTCATCGAGATCTATCGTTTTATTGTCGAGTAACTTTCTCAAAGATTTCATAGCAGCTTCTTTACATAAAACTGATAAATCAGCACCTGCAAAACCGTGAGTTTTGTCTGCAAGTTCCCTTACAAAGGATTTAATAATTGCACTATCTATCTTATCAATAATTCCCAATTCTCTAGCTTTCTCTACAACTACTTTTGAATCATGACTGGATGTTAACATTTCTTTTAATTTTCTAGCTTTGTCCCTTGCATCGACATCTTTCCTATTAGCATTTGCTAAATAGTTTATTCCATCTTTTAAGCTTAATTCATCATAATCTGCTTCAAGGGGCATGCTTCTCGTATGGATATCTAAGATTTCTCTTCTTGCGTTTCTGTCTGGAATTCCAATTGTAAGCTCCCTATCTAGCCTTCCTGGTCTTCTCAATGCTATATCAATAGAATCTGGCCTATTTGTAGCAGCTAGTATAACGACTTGCCCTCTATTTTCAAGACCATCTAATAAAGTTAATAGCTGAGCAACCATTCTTCTTTCAACTTCTCCTGTTACTTCATCCCTTTTTGGAGCTACAGCGTCTATTTCATCAATAAATATTACTGAAGGGGCATTTTCCTCAGCTTCTTCAAAGATTTTCCTTAAATTTTCTTCTGTTTCTCCAACATATTTACTCATGATTTCCGGACCATTTATTGTGTAGTAATTAGCACCGGATTCATTTGCAACAGCCTTCGCGAGGAGTGTTTTACCAGTTCCCGGAGGTCCTGCAAGTAATACACCTTTTGGAGGTTCAATACCTAATCTATCAAACAATTCTGGATGTCTCATAGGTAATTCGACCATTTCTCTAATTTTTTTAACTTCTTCTCTTAAACCACCAATATCTTCATAAGATACGCTTGGAACTTTTGTTTCTTTAATTTCTCCTGCGGGTTCTGTTTTTAATTCAACAGTTGTAGCCGGGCCAATAATTACCGGAGATTTAGGTGATGTATTAACCACTACAAACTGGAAAGCAGTTCCTAATACTGCTACGAGTACATTTGAACCTTTTCCAACAACTTGTTTGTCTAATCTACTTTTTACGTAGTCTTCAAACCCTGCATTAAACCTAACTGGTCTTGATGGAGCTAGAACTATTTTTTTAGCTTCTTTAGCCTGTACTTTTTCAACGGTTACTTTATCGCCGATACCTGCTTTGGTAACTTGCCTAAGTAAACCATCCATTCGTATTGTTTTAGTATTTTGGTCATCAAGATATCCTCTGAGAACCGTAGCGTATGTTTTATCTTTTCCTTCAATTTGAATAACATCGCCAGGTTCTAATGAAAGCTTTTGCATGGTTACCGGGTCTATTCTTACGGTACTTTTTCCTACATCGCTTTGATATGCTTCCTCTACGATAAGTTCCACCATAGATGTCACCTCATACTTTTTAAGTAAGTTTTAATAATTTTATAAATGTTACAAATATAATAGTCCTTTGAAGTTCTATATATATTTTTTGGTTACTAATTTATATCTTATATTTTAATATTCTAATATTCTAATTAATATTTTAATCATTTACTATAAGATATTTCACAAATATATAATTATCGTTTAATAATTAATTAATAATTGTAATATAGTAGTAAATGCAAATATACAAAGTTTAAGCCTATTTTAAGATAAATAAAGATTGTAAAATAATTTAATCAAAGTTTATGTTACTAAATTAATATTTATTAAAAAAAATATTTATATTTATGTTTTGAAATATGGAATAAAGACAATTATTTAATTTAAAAAAAATAGATTTATATGTATATATTTAAGCAATATGGTTAATTAGCGTTTTGCAGGACCTACATCTTCAAATCCTTCCCTTAGTCCCATACCCGCCTGTTTTTCCAAGTGTTTTTGGTCAAATAACATGTAATATATGTTTTCAGCGTGTTCTTCGGCTCTTCTTTTTGCAAGCCAATCTAATTCTTTTCCACTTTCCGCTTCATCCTCATGGACAAACACTTCGATAATGTGCTTATTTGTCATCAATTGAGCCATCATAAGCCCTTGTGATGCTTCATGAGCACAAACTTTGTCTTTATCCTTACCACCTGGCATACCCAAAGCTAATACTATTTCGCAACCTTGTTCTTCGATTAACTTTTTGCAAGCTACTGGCAAATCTTTCATACCTGGAACGGTGTATCGGATTATTTTTATTTTACTAGTCATTTCATTTAGCTTTTTTATTGCAGCAGAAGCCATATCAACCCTTGCAAATGTAGTGTCCGTAACTCCAACTTTTATACTCATGTATAACACCAATTTTGTAAATTATAATTTTAAATTATTAATTATATGGTTTTAAGAATATATTTATTTAAATAAATTAAAAAAGATTTAATTTATTCTTTTTTAGAAAAGACGTTTAAATAGTAGTTTATAATATCTGCGCCTGCTACATTAACAATTTTGTTTTCTTCGGCGTATTTTGCAGTTAATTCTTTGCTAAGTGCTCTACCATCGTCACCCATCATTTCGCAAATGGTTGTCATAGGGTATGTTCCTGCAATTTTTGAAAGTGCAAGTGATATTTCAGTATGACCTTGTCTTCTTTCAACTAAGCCTTCAGTAGCTCTTAATAAATGAACGTGCCCAGGACTTCTAAATTCAGAACCAAACTCTTCAAATCTGTTTTCTTTACACATTTCAACTAATTTTTCAATTGTGTAAGATCTATCGTTATCAGGTATTCCCGTAAATGTTTTTCTGTGGTTTACAGTTATTGAAAATGATGATTTTTCATCATATGGTATGTCATCAGGGTATAATTTATCCAATACGGGGTATTTTTCAGAAGCTAATCCCAAAATGTCGACCATAAAAGGAATTCCTAATTTGTCGCAATCTTCTGGCATTATGCAATTACAGATTAATCCACCAGCATTTTTTCTAAATGTTCTAATGGTTTCAGGAGTTATAAATTCTGATGCAATAACCATATCAGTTTCAGCTTCTCTTTTATCATCATCGTAGATTAATACGATTTCCCCTTTTTTAAGTGCTTCAATAGCTTTTTTAACGTTTCCATATTCTTCCATAATAACACCATATTTTTTAATTTTCATTATTTGTGATGTGATAATATTTTTGTTTTATTATATCTAACTTGTTATTTTATTCGTATCAAAGATTTTAGACTTCTAACTCAACAATCACAATATCATTATTTTTTAAATTTAAGTATTTTCTAAGATTTAAGGGGGATATTATTTCTAAAATGGATTTTGAATGAACTGTTTTTTTTGGAGCAACGATAGAACCCTTAATAGAAACACCGAAGCGGTTTTTTATCGTAATGGGTACAAATTTTACTCCATAAAATTTTTCATTTTGGTATTCAAAATCGTCTATAATTTTATAATTTTCAACATTGGTCCAAAAATCACGACCTGTTTTTATATTTAAAGTTCCGAGGTACGGGATATATCCTAAATTTTTTTCAAAAGCGAGTTTGTATGGTTCTAAACCTACAAAATATTTTCCCTTTCCTTTTCCACTAATAACTTTCCCATAAAATTTCATTTTTTCGCCATTCAATAATATTATTTCCAGAATTCTATTTTACTGTATAGGAATATTATATATACTTTTATTATATTTTATTATACATAATAATACATTAATAATATACATATCGATTTAAAATTTATTGAATTATGGCAATATTGGATAGGAATATCAAATAAATTAATCTAAAATAAAATTAAAAAATAAGATTAACAATTTAGTATATTAATCTAGCATATTAATTATCAACTTAGTGGTGGTGTATTTATGATTGGAATTATTGGCGGTACTGGCGTAGCTGGTCTTTTGAAGGATGGCGAAGAAAAAATAGTTGAAAATAAGTATGGGGAAGCTAAAGTATTGATTGATGAAAACAAAGGTGTTGTATTACTTAGTAGGCACGGTTTAAACCACAGTACTCCACCTCATAAAATTAACTACCTTGCAAACATGTATACTTTAAAACAATTGGATGTTGAAAGAATACTATCATTAAATGCAGTAGGTTCCTTAAAAGTTGAAATAGAACCTTCATCATTCGTAGTTGCAAATGATTTTATTGAATTCACAAAGTTGAGGAAAAGCACATTTTATGATGGTGAAGATGGAAAAGTAGCTCATGTAAATATGCTAGATCCATTTTGCAGTGATTTAAGAAGAATTTTAAAAGGAATACTCGATAAAAGACAGTATTCATATAATGAAGGTACGTATGTATGTACTGAAGGTCCAAGATTTGAAACAATCGCTGAAATAAATATGTACAAACATTGGGGTCACGTTGTTGGAATGACTGCATACCCAGAAGTTTCTTTGGCAAAAGAATTGGAAATGTGCTATTGTTCACTTTGCAACATTTCAAACTATTGCTCAGGTATTAAAGATAGCGATTTAACTGTTGATGAAGTATTAGACACCGTAAAATCAATGGAAGCTAAAATAGTTAATGTTGTAGATGACTTTATAAATTACAAGTTTGAGGAACGAACTTGCCCTTGTAAAGATGTAATGAAAAGTGCATTTATTTAAATCGTAACTCTCAATTTGTTAAGTTTTCAAGTTATTAATTTTAATAAATTAATAGATTTGAGAGGAGTTAAACTATAAATATATAATATTTATAAAAAATATAATAATTAAGGAATATATCTTGTTTAAGGTATACGTTAAATATATTTTAAAAAATAATAAGGTCTTTATTAACACGACATGTGATTTTGCTGGGGTATTATGAAAATTATTCGAAAAGGGGTAGAAATAACGCTAAATGAAGCTAAAAAGCATCTTAAAAATGGCGAGATTGCATTATGTCCTACCGATACAATATATGGTATTTGTGGGTATGCTCTCGACAAAAATGTAATAGATAGAATCTATAAAATAAAACAAAGAGATGAATCAAAGCCTCTTTCTATAAGTTTGCAAAAAAAATCCGATATTGTAAAATACGCGTATATTTCAGATATTTCTAAAACCATAATCGAAAAATTTTTGCCTGGACCTATTACTTTAATACTACCTAAAAAGGAGTCAATACCCGATTATATCTGTAAAGATTATGTGGGTATCCGCATACCTGATTCAAAAGTAATTTTAGAATTATCCGAGATACCAATAACTTCTACAAGTGCTAATGTCAGTGGTAGACCTTCTTCTTATTCTATGTCCGATATAGACAAAGAAATAATGGATAAAGTTGATATTATTATTGATGATGGCGATTGTGAATACAAAAAGCCTTCTACGATTATAAAAATAACAAATAACAGTTTAGAATTAATAAGGGAAGGTTCCATATCCTTTAAAACAATTTTAAAAGAATTAGATTTAAAAAAACACAATTATAAAAAAATAAAATAAAATAATATATTATAATAATAACATACCACAATGGCAATATGCTAATTTATACGAAATCATGTTCCATTACTTCGTCAAATATATACTCAAAGTCTTCTTTGACGTACATTTCAAATTCTCGAGCTGTAACTAGTGTTTTATCGTAGTTGGAATAATCATCTAACACAATACGAGGACAGGCACAAATAACATATGCGTCAACTTTATATATCAAATTTGACGGAGAAATATTATTTAAAACGATTGGGGTATACTCAATTTTATTTTTTTCGCATAATTCAATCATTTTTTCAAATACTTTAGCTCTACACTGCCCTTTTTTTGTAGATAATACAATACCCACTTTTTTTGGAGGATTTAACATTAATTTTGTTATTTTTCCAATTCTTATTTTAATCATTTTTTTGATTTCAGATTCTGTTATTTCTGAAACTTCCTGGGAAAGCGGATTGTATATTTTAACAGTTTTTTTAAATTTGTATGCCATCATTAATGGGTGAAATCGACCTGTTCCTACATATAATATTGATTCTTCGTTTTTCCAGTTAGTTATTACTGCCCTACATCCTAAAATTATATTGGGGTCGTATTCTTCAAGGCATTTTTTAAACTGAATTGTACTAACTATGGTAGGATTGTTTAGCTCTTTTTGGAGTTTTTCCATATTTTTTTTAAAATCTTCATCTACACTGTAATATGCGTGAACATATATCACCGGAATTTCTGATTTAACATAGGAAAGCTCTTCATGTCCATAATGAACTATTAAATCAGGATTTAATAATGATACTTCCCTGTCACACAAGTCACATGCCCCAAAACAAGATTCTCCCCATATTATCATTTTTGGTATTTCTTCGGGTTTTGTATTATCTTCTATAAACTTTTGACGTAATTTGGATATTTCTAAATCTACGGATCTTTTTAAACCTTCGGGTGCTTGTAAAATAACTTTTTTAGCTTTTGAATTACAAATATAATTATATACACGTTCTGTTTCTAAATTCCACATTTTTCCACCATTTATCAATAATATTTTTGTTATATCATTATTTTATAATATTTAAAGTATATTTTATTCATTTTATATTTTAATATGGATTTAAATTAGATTTAAATTTTGGTACTTATTAAGGGATTTATAAAATAGTTGACACAATATCTCTTAAATTATAATATTGTTTTAAATATATTAAGTATTTAATAATTGGTAATGTAATAATAATGATTAAAAAAATATCTATAATCGTATTATCATAATTTTTATTATAATTTGATTATATATTTTATCGTATTGGTGAAATTATGACGCAAATGACTGAAGCTATTAAAAGTAATGTTACGGAAGAAATGAAATACGTAGCAGAACAAGAAAATATGGATATAAATCAACTTAGAAAACTTATTGCCAAAGGATATGTAGTTATTCCTAAAAATATAAATAGAGATACTAAACCTGTTGGAATTGGTGAAGGTTTATCCACAAAGGTTAATGTAAATTTAGGTACATCTCCAGATTGTATCGATATCGATTCAGAATTGAGAAAAGTTGCTATTTCAAATAAATACGGTGCAGACGCAATAATGGACTTAAGTACTGGCGGTAATTTACCTGAAATAAGAAAGGAAATAATGTCCAATACTAATTTACCAATTGGTACTGTTCCTATTTATGAAGTTGGGGTTGACGCTAAAAATAAATACGGAAAAGTTGTAGATATGGACGAAGATTTAATCTTTAACGTTATAGAAAGACAAGCTAAAGAAGGCGTTGACTTTATGACCTTACATTGCGGTATCACAAAACAAAGCGTTCAAGCACTTAAAAATGATGAAAGAGTCATGGGCGTAGTAAGTAGGGGTGGAGCTTTCTTAACTGCTTATATTATGCACCATGATAGGGAAAATCCTCTCTATCAACAATTTGATTACCTCTTAGAGATTTTAAAAGAGCATGATGTAACCCTAAGTTTGGGCGACGGTATGAGACCAGGTTGTTTAGTGGATAATACTGATAGACCTCAAATTCAAGAATTAATCACTTTAGGTGAATTAGTGGATAGATGTAGAAATGCAGGCGTTCAGGTGATGGTAGAAGGTCCGGGACACGTGCCATACAACAACATAGCTGCAAATATGAAAATACAAAAGACTTTATGTAAAAATGCGCCATTCTACGTATTGGGTCCTTTAGTAACTGATTTAGCAATGGGTTATGACCACATAACTTCCGCAATAGGTGGCACTCTTGCAGCATACAGCGGTGCTAACTTCTTATGCTACGTTACACCTGCAGAACACGTTAGATTGATGAAAGACGAAGATGTTATTGAAGGTTTAATGGCTTCTAAGATAGCGGCTCAAGCCGCAGATGTGGCAAAAGGCAATTCATGCGCATGGGAAAAAGAAGCAGAAATGGCAAAAGCAAGAAAAGAACACGATTGGGAAAAACAGTTTGAATTATCTTTAGATTCTGAAAAACCAAGAAAAATGAGGGAAGAAATACCTTCAAAAGAAGAAAAAGCTTGCAGTGTTTGCGGGGATTACTGCGCTTTATTAATGGTTGAAGAATTGGGTAAAAGATAACTTATAATTTTAAAATTATTATTTTTTATATTATTTTTTTATTATTTTTATACATTTTAATTTACTATTATCTTATTGAGTTTCAATATCGCAAACTTTACAGAAATTCTTTAAAATTACATCTCCGTATTCGGTATGTGATACTTCAGGGTGGAATTGTACGCCATAAATTGGTTTTGAAACGTGTTTCACAGCTTCAACTTCGCAAATAGCTGAGTTAGCTAATATTTCAAAGCATTCTGGAACTTCTTTTACTTCATCCATATGTGAAGCCCATGCGGTGAATTCTGAAGGAACTCCTTCAAATAAATCGTCATGATTTTTAACTTTTATTGTTACACTAGAATATTCTTCGCTTTCTGCTCTCGAAACCTTGCCCCCGTAAGCTTCGCAAGTCAATTGGTGACCTAGGCAAATTCCTAATATTGGTAATTTTGAGTTTAAAGCAATATCTTTACAGTTTGTAGCTTTTTCTATATCTGGACCGCCACTTAAGATAATTCCCTTAATACTTTCGTCAGATTCTATTTCTGAAAGGGTTGTACTATTGGTTATGATTTTTGATTTTACACCAATGTATTTTAAACTTCTTTGAATTCTGTGAACGTATTGTCCGCCATTATTTAAAATAACTATCATATTTACACCTTTAATTAATATATCTATATTATCTCTATAATATAATTTATAACGGTTTTAAACTTAGATTTATAATTTTAAAATAGATTATTAGTTTTGAAAGTTTTAATTACAATTTTGATTATTTTACTATACTGTTTTAAGTATAAAATATTTTTCATGGTAAAAAAATTGAAAATAATATAGTAATATGGTAGTATGCTAAATTTATTTTGTCGTTACTTCTATTTTATCTTCCGTAATATAGATAGTATGCTCACACTGTGATACCATACCATGCTCTTTTTCAACTAAGGTAGGATATGCGTATAAACAACCTGCGTTAACCAAAGCTTTTAATCCCATTTTATATTTGGGATTTAATTTAGCAATATCTCTTTCGGAAAATGGTAAATGGCAGAATTTACTTTCAATAACTTTTAAGATATTTCTAGCAGAAGGTAACCTTAAAGGTCTTGAAACTATGTATTTATAGATGTATTTATCTGTTCCATCAGTAATAGCCCCGTATCCATCTGTAGCAAATGGTTCAATGGCCACTAAATCTCCAACATCTATAGTATCCTTAGTTTTCTCATAAACATTAGGGATGCTAACGCCAGAATGTAACACATTTTGGTGCATAACGTGTCCAGAAAGGTTTGAAACGGGTTTTAAATCGTAACTTTCTATAACTTCGCTAATTATCTTACCCATATCTCCAACGTTCATAGGTAATTCAATAGAATTTATAACGGTTTTTAATGCGTCTTCTGAAGCCTTTTTTAAGTCGGAATAACTATTTGATAAGTCAACGGTAAGAGCAGTATCTGCGATAAAACCATCAATATGTGCACCCAAATCTAATTTTATAACATCATTTTCTTCAAATACTGATTCATCGCCCGTAAATGGTGTATAGTGTGCTGCAATATCGTTCTTGGATAGATTACAAGGGAAAGCAACCTCTGCACCTAATTCTCTTATCCTATTTTCAACAAACTCTGCTATATCGTATAATTTCACACCGGGCTTTATCATTTTTTGAGCTTCGCCCCTCACTTTAGATGCAATTTCCCCAGCTTCCATAATTTTTTGATATTCTAACTCTTCATTATTCTCCATTTTATCCCTTATTTGTAAATTTTATTTTTAGTTTTATAATTGGTACCAATTTATCATTCATTATTCATTATTCATTATTACTGATTATTGGTTATTTTTTATATTATTTTATGTTCCATTTTATAATTTACAATTTATTACCTTATTGTCCAGCTTTTTTAACAACAATCGATAATATATCCCCATCGCCCAATACGTGGTCTAATCCTACTCTCTGACCAGGGTGCTTTGCTGAAGGTCCCCAAACTTGTGCATATCTGAAATTTTTAACAAAATCTCTGTGTAATTTATTACAAACATCCCTTACTGTCGAATTCTTTAGAATAATTAATGGGTCTTTCATATCTGCCTTTTTACCCTGTGGTTTTAAGTATAACTTAATAAATCCAAGTGTTTCAAATATTTTATCTTTTAATTCTTCTAAATTTATTTCTTTGTGTCCTGAAACAAATACGTGAGGTCTGTCATGCACTGCTCCTTCCATAATATCTAAGCTTTCCTGGTCTGCAAGGTCAATTTTGTTTATAATAACAAGCGTAGGAATGTATGACCTATTCCCCATAACTGAATCGATTAATTGGTCAGCATCGACATCATCTCTAATTACGATATCTGCATTATGTATTTTATATTCTCCAAGTATCGCAACAACTGTATCTTCATCTATTTTAGACAATGGGAGAGTAGTATTTACGGCAACTCCTCCTCTATCTCTTTTTGCAATTTTAACTTCAGGAGGTATTTGGTCTAATCTAATACCTACGTTTGACAATTCTCTTTCGATAACAGGGATGTGTTCGGGGGAAAATACATCCACAATAACCATTATCAAATCTACGTTCCTAACTGCTGCTAAAACTTCGCTACCTCTACCTCTACCAAAAGAAGCACCCGATATGATACCTGGAGCATCCAATACTTGTATTTTAGCACCTTTGTGCTCCATAAGCCCAGGAATTATCGTAAGGGTGGTAAATGCGTAAGCACCCACTTCGGAATTGGCATTGGTTAATTTGTTTAATAGTGTAGATTTACCAACTGATGGGAAACCTACAAAAGCTACTGTAGCATCTCCTGTTTTTCTTATAGCATATGCAGGTCCTGAAGAACCACCAGAACCTGAGGGATTTTGCGATTCTTCTCTTAATTTTGCCAATTTTGATTTTAATTTTCCAATATGCTTTTGAGTAGCTTTGTTATATTGCGTATTTTTAATTTCTTCTTCTAATTTTCTAATATCTTCCTGAACTCCCATTATTTCACCAGGGTATGAGCCTATATTTAAAAATTACTGTATTTGAGTTAATATGTTAGCTTTTTTAAAATAGTATAATATTCGGGTTATATTATGTTTATATTTTATACATCGAAATATGATAACTACTTTTATTCAAACGCAATAATTTTTTAAATTCAACTATTTCATTTATTTAATTTTTTAAAGCATATTACGGCTGTTTTTAATATTAAAATTTTTTTTAAGTTTAAAATCTACAAAAGGGATTGCTATATCTCTTAATTGGGATTTATCCTTACATAATGTACGATATATTAATTTATCTTAGTTTAAAATATATTTTCTATTATTATTCTTTTAATTCTGTTTAAATTATATATAAAAGTATCTTATAAATTTAAAAAAGTAGTGTGCTATTTAAAAAAGTAGCACATTTATATTTTTGATTTTTTGAAGCTAAAACCATTTTCTTAATTTTCAAAATCGCCAATGATGTGCACCATTTCTTTGACTTTGGGGTTTACAATATAGTAGTGGTTCCAAGTGCCTTCTTTTCTTGCTTTAATCAATCCTGATTTTTTCAAGATGTTTAAGTGGTGGGAGATTGTAGGTTGAGGTTTACCTAATTCGTCAATAATTTTACAAACACACATACTTTCGTTTTCGTTTAATAATCTTAAAATCATTAATCTTGTAGGGTCTGCAAATGCTTTAAATGTTTCTGCCATGTGTTCGTAACCTTGTTCACTCATCATAGTTATCACCGTTATATACTTACTTAGTAGACTGTTTCTGTATTTTAATTCTTTTTTTGGTATTTTGTTTTATTTTCAAATATTATTTTAAATATTTTTAAAAATTTGAAATATGATATCTTTTATCACTCTATCATCATAGCATGTTTTCATATATAAATATTCGTATATTCAAATATATCATTTGGTATTTAAAACATGTATTGATGTTTAATAATAGTATAAAAAATAGTTATCAATTCTTTTTAGAATCTAGTTCCTCATTTTTGATAGTTTTCACTACAATTTTACTTGATAAATCATTATCTGAAGTTTCATCAAATGATACAGTAATTTTTTCAGGATTTTCAACTGATTTCAAGCTGACCATCATACCTTTAATTGTATTTTTTATGATATCCGATACAAAAGGATTTGCAGGTATTATTTTATCATTGGCGGTTATTTTAATAGAATATGACATTACACATCTATCCCATTTTAGATTATCCTCGCCTTTTATCATTTTTTCCACAAATTGCTTACAATCGTATCCACAATGTCCACAATTAAAGTTGTATGTCGGTACTACTGCTTTATCAGCAATCATTTCTATAACTTCCTTGATATCATATTTAAAGTCTTCAATGGTCATTATAACCTGATTATCTAATAAATCTAAACCCCTTTTACCTTCAACCATCAATATTTTTGGAATGTTAAATTCAATAAGTTCTTCTTTAAACCCTTCAATAATTACAAGGTCGTAATCTAATTTTGATAAAATTTCATATAACGACATCTTATCGTAATAAAAACCAGTTTTAGCACCTGTTGACAATACTGACAAGTTAGAGTTTTCTTTCATCCTATATGAGTCCGTATTTGGCGTATCTACTTCAACGTCGTGATGTGTTTTTTTTATGGTGGCGACACTAATTCCACTTACATGCTTCAATATATCGCATATAATACTTGTTTTACCGGTGTCTTTTTTACCTATTACTCCAATTACCCTCATACTTACACTCCTTTCCTTAACTATAATATCATGTCATATATGTGTTGTAGGATACTAGTACTAAAAATTACAATTTGTAATTAATTTAATTTTTATTTTATTTTTTAAAATAATATTCTAATTTGAAATAAGTTTATTAATTACTAAATGTATATTGGTATATTTATATTTTACTTATTGAAATTGAAAATCACATATTTGTCATATTTAATCATGTTAAATACTTTTTTAACTTATTTAACGTTATAATTTCTTTTTTTAGGCAAATAATGACCATTATGCTTATATATTTATTTTAAATTATTTTTTTATTAAGATATGATATGAAATATGAATAATATGATATAATTATTTATTTTATATTAATACATATATTAGGATATATTAATATATAAATTTATCCATTTACTATAATTATATAAATTATTAGAATTAATTAAGGATTATTACTTTAAAATTGGTGCTCTTAATTATACTTTTAGCTTCAAAATTATTCTTACATCTTACATTTGGTGATACTTTGGAAAATAATAATAATACTAATAATAATACTAATAATACTAATAATAATAATAATAATAATAATTTAAAAAAGGATAAAAAGTCTCAAAAAATACAAAATTTGGAAAAAAGAATTCCTCAAATTCCTGAACAATTATATAATATCCTTAGAAAGCAACACTATCAAATTGAAGACCATAGTGCTGTTAAATTATGTGGATGGGTACGAAAAAGCTTTTTAGAAGATAAAGCATGTTATAAATCCAAATTTTATGGAATAAATACTCACAGATGTATTCAAAGTACGCCTTCGGTCATATGGTGCCAACAACAATGTGAATTTTGTTGGAGGGTTTTACCGTCTGATTTAGGGATTAATGAGCCAAATTTTAAGGCACCACAATGGAAAGAACCTGAGGAAGTTGCTGAAGATATTTTAAACATGCACAAGACAATTATAACAGGTTATAAAGGAATTATCGATAGAATAGGTACTGAAAAGTATATGGAAGCAACTGAACCAAAACACGTTGCAATCTCTTTGGCTGGGGAGCCTACAATGTACCCATATATCGATGAATTAATAAATATATTCCATAAAAAGAAAATATCTACATTTGTAGTTTCAAACGGTATTTTAACAGACGTGATAGAAAAAATAAACCCTACACAATTATACATGTCACTAGATGCTCATGATTTACCGAGTTATAAAAAAATATGTAAAGGAACTGAGCAGGATTGGCAGAATATATTAAATACGTTGGATATATTGGAAGAAAAAGGTAGAACATGCCTTAGAACTACGGTTATTAAAAATATAAATGATGATTTATCTAAATTCGCAGAATTATACGATAGAGCTAATGTAAACTTTATCGAAGTTAAATCATACATGAACGTAGGTTATTCAAGGAATAGACTTAATTTAGATGATATGATTAAACACAACGATTTAATTAACATTTGTAAGAGTATTGAAGATAAATCTAATTTTAAAGTTATAGATGATGCTCCAGAAAGTAGGGTGGTATTATTATCCAATACTACAGATAGTAGGGCTATAAATCCAAAAATAGACTTTGAAAATTTATAATACTATAATCTTATATTTATTTTTTTTACAATATTATTTTAATTTATTTTACATTATTTTACATTATTTTATTCTAATTACGAATAGTTTAATGTTTAAAAAAGATTAGAATGATTAAATGATTTAAAATACTAAAAGATTAAAAAATTTTAATATATTATTTTTAAAAGGATTTAAGCACCGTATTTTTTAGCCAATCCCATTAAATCCATTAGTATTGGCATAATATGTAGTCCTTTAATCCAGCATAATCCGCCTTTGTGAGCAGTATATTCGTCAAATTTATCTACTTCATCTACCCTAACGCTTTTACCCCAGATTATAAGTGGTAATGGGTCTGCAGAATGGTCTTTTTCTTCAATTGGTGTAGAATGGTCCCCACTTATAGCGAAATATACTTCATTCTTATCTACTTCTTTAAATACTTGCTCTAACATTACGTCTATTTTTTCAATTACATCTTTTTTAACGTCGTAATGTCCGTCATGTCCTGCTTCATCGGCTCCTTTAACGTTTACAAGTACGAAGTCGTAGTCATTAATTGCTTTAATCAAAGCTTCTGCTTTATTGTCAAAGTTTGAAAATGCGTCACCAGTAGCACCTTCTACTTCAATAACTTCTAAACCTACCATTTTAGCTATTCCTTTTATTAATCCAGTACCTGCAATACAAGCTCCTCTCAACCCGTATTTTTCTTCAAATGGTACGATATGAGGAACTTCTCCAACACCTCTTGGCAATATAATGTTTGCAGGGAATAATCCTTTCTCTTTCCTTTCAACATTTATGGGATGTTTATCTAATCTTTCGTAAACTGTTTTAATTAATTTATTCATTATTTCTGCGGTTTTTTTAGCTTCGGGACTTTCATCCAAAGGTTTTATTTCTTTTACTTTTAAACCTATTTTTTTGGGGTCTGCATCACTTATTTTGTCACTTAATCCTTCCCCTCTTAACATTAATGCGGCTCTATATCCGCCAGACTCTTTAAATATTACTTTTACACCATCAATCTCTAGTCCATCTATTAATTTTTCTAATTCTGATGTATCGTCTATTCTACCAGCTCTCCTATCTTGAACGGTGAAATTTTCATCAACTGTGGAAAAATTACATCTAAATGCAACATCGCCAGGTTTTACGTCCAAACCTACACCTGAGGCTTCGAAAGGTCCTCTTCCAGTATAATTGATTTTAGGGTCGTAACCTAATAATGCTAAGTGTGCTGTATCGCTTCCCGGTCTAACACCAATATCTACAGCATTCATTAGTCCATTAATGCCTTCTTTTGCTAATCTATCTAATGTAGGGGTATTAGCTTCTTTTAATGGGGTATTACCTTCAGAATTTGGCCTATCGCCCAATCCATCTATTACAAATATAACTGCCTTCATAATTCACCAAATTTAGATTTCTTAAATTTTAATAATCGTATTACTAATTACATTTTACTAATTATATTTTTGAAATTCAATGTATATTTTAATTTCTATAATTTTGATTTATTTATTTTTGTTTTTAACTATTATAATGTATTGCATATACTGATTTAAAATGCTAATTATGCTATGTAACCCGTTTTATTAATATTTAATGGTTTTAAATTCAAGCTAACTTTAATGATTTCTTATATCTGTAAATATAACTTAAAATAATGATCATTTTGAATTTAAAATAATAAAAAAAGTGCTTATTAAAATTATAAAGTTTGATAAAAAATTTAATAAAAAAATAATCTGTATTAAAAAAGTAGAAAAAAAGTAGAAGTTAAAAATTAAAAATTAAAAATTAAAATTTAGGGGGCATCTTTTGCAATAATTTTAACTTGCTCGATTCCAACAGTAATAGGTATCGCAACGGCTGCTTCCATTAATTCCAATGTAATTTCTTCTTTATTTTTGTCCACTCTGGTAACTCTTGCTTTTTCTCCTTTGAATGGTCCACCAACTAATTCAACAACGTCTCCTTTATCGATAGATTCAATGATTTTTGTAGGTGTTAACAAGTGTTCTAACTCTTTTACACTTGATTCGCCAGGAACTATTCCTTTAACTTTGAAATTTTGTCTTACTAATTCTTCAATAGCCCCTTTGTTTGTAGCTTCTACTAATATGTATCCTTTTAAATCTTCTGTAGCTAAAATAGAGAATACTTCTAAATTTTCTCTTTCAGCTCTTGAAGCTAAAGCTTCTGCAACGTTTTGTTCTTGTCCTGTGGTTGTTCTAACTGCAAATATCATAATTTCCACCAAAATAATTATAAATGCTATTTATAATGATGATTTAGTTTTAATAATTAAGAATTGATAATAACTTTAAAAAAGAATTATTCGATAATATATTTCATATATAAAAATTAATAGTGTACGTAAGTACTATATTTATGATATTAGTAATAATATTTAAATTTAATTATGGTATTTAAAGTAAAATATAAAAAAAATAATTATTTAACTAAACCTGCAGCAGGTTTTAAAAGTCCTTTTAAGTATGTAATTGGAACGTGAACAGCAAATCCAATGGCTCCCAATAAACAAATTCCCAAACCAGTAACTTTTGATACGTTAAGGTATTCTTCACGGGTTGGTTTTCTTGAAACTTTTAATACTCTTTTACATTGGCTTATAAAATTTTTTGTTTCGGTTTTCATTTCGTCGAATTTTTCAGACATGTTATCACATTTTTATTTACTGCATTATCCTTTGCAATCAATATTTAAATATTTATTTAAAATCGATATATGAAAGTTAGTATAAATTAAATATATAAAATATAAATTAATTTTAATTTATTGCATCTAATTTTAATTTATATGTCATAGTATATTATTGTATATCTATACTTTATACCACTCATATTTTCAATTAAATTTTGGGGATATCGATAATTACTTTATTTCTTTTAAGGCTTAAATTATGGTTAACTGTTGATTTTGTACCTGTAATGATTAATAAAACTCTTAATGAGTTTTCTAATTTATCATCGATTGTGGTACCCCAAATAATTGTTGCATTTTCTGAAAGTCTTTCAGAAACAGTTGAAACAATGTCTTGGGCTTCATCTAAACTCATATCTTCTGGTCCTGTAACGTGTATTAAAGCACCCGTAGCTCCTTCAATGTCAACACACAATAAAGGACTGTTTAAAGCCATATTGATAGCTTCTTTTGCTCTTTTTTCGGAATCGCTTTCACCAATTCCCATCATTGCTATTCCACCATCGTCCATAACAGCTTTAACGTCTGCAAAGTCCACGTGAATATCTCCAGCGTTATTTACGAGTTCAACCATTCCTCTAACTGAGTTCATTAAAACTTCATCAGCTACTTTGAAAGCAGTTCTTAAAGGAACGTTTCTAACGATTTCTAATAATTTATCATTTGGAATAATAACAATAGTATCTGCAACTTCTTGCAACTTTTCGAGCCCGTTTAAAGCATTTGTCATTCTTACTTTTCCTTCCATTGAGAATGGCAATGTTACAACAGCTACAGTCAAAGCACCCATTTTCTTTGATATTTCAGCTACAATTGGCGCAGAACCTGTTCCAGTTCCTCCACCTAACCCGCAGGTGATAAATACTAAATCTGAATCTTGTATTGCAGATTTAATATCTTCTGCATTTTCTCTAGCAGATTCTTCACCTTTATCAGGGTTTCCTCCAGCTCCTAATCCACGGGTTAAATTTTTACCAATTAAAACCTTATTTTCAGCTTTGGTTTTAACTAATTGTTGAGCATCGGTGTTTACTGCAACTACTTTTGCACCTTCAACCTGCTCATCAGCTAACCTATTTATTGCATTGTTACCGGCCCCACCACAACCAACAACAGTTATTCTTGCTTTAGAACCTTCAATTAACTCTAATAATTCTTTATCTACATCCGATAGAGTTTCCTTAGGTTCATCTAAAAAATCGTTTTCAGCAATATTTTGTAAAAATTTCAAGGTATTACCTCCTCATATATGCCCTTTACCATAATTATTTTTAATAT
Organism: Methanococcus voltae; assembly: GCF_017875395.1. Taxonomy (NCBI): domain Archaea; kingdom Methanobacteriati; phylum Methanobacteriota; class Methanococci; order Methanococcales; family Methanococcaceae; genus Methanococcus; species Methanococcus voltae. Next base: position 96,131 of record NZ_JAGGMO010000007.1, read on the forward strand.
TTTTTATTAAACTATATGATTTAGTTTATTTACTGCTACTAGTAAATAATTAATAATATTTGCCTATAATTATATGTATTTCATATTTATATTATTTATACTAATTCCTAAAATTTTAATAAATTTTAAGACTTTATCAAATAAGTATCTTATTTTTTGGAATATCTTATTTGAGGATAATTAAATTCTAAAAATATCTATTATTGGCGCCACATGATTATATTTAAATGTATGATTTTTATTATTTCAAAATATATGAATAAAATTTTATTGTTTGGTAAAATCTATTAGTTTACAAAAGAAATGTACTATCGTACCTTTAAGTACATTTTATATTAACTATAATTTTTATATACTAGTTATTTAAATTTCTTTTGGTTTTAATTTTTAGTTTTGCAAACCTATTTAACTAAATATATATAACACTTAATTCTATTATGTATAATGTAACAAAATTTTAAATAGGTTATAATATATTTTTATAGTATACTCTAATACTTGGATTATAATAAAATAATTTAATTTTTTAAAATTTTAATTATTTTTAATTATGTATATAAAATAAATAGGAACTTACAGGTACAATTAGCAACAGTACATTGAATATCCTATTCCTTTGGGTGAATTAGATGATAACATCAAAAGAAAGAAAATTAGCTTCTCAAAAATTACTTAAAATGGCAAATCAAATGTATGATGACATCATAAGGAAAAAAAGGCCTGTAATTAAATTCCCTGTAAGAAGTCTATCAAATGCAAAGTTTGATGACGAAAAGGGTACTTTTACATTAATGGGTAAGGAAAAAGAAAGAACATTTAATGTAAACCAAGCAAAAATATTTGCCCAAACGATAAAAATGATGGAATTCTCAAAGAGTTTGTTAGATACAAATGACTTCTCAACTTTAAGGGAAGCATATTATGTGTCTAAAAACTGGGGTGAAGCCAGATTTGATGACCAGCAACCTTCTAACAGCGTTATAGAGGATTTAGAGGCAGCTTCTGATTTTTTAAGGGAAGATTTAGGTTTCATGCCTGAAGAAGACGGTGCTTCTGTTGTAGGTCCGTTAAAAGTGATTGATAAAACTCAAGATGGTCAGGAAATTATAATTGATTGTACTAAATTAGGTAGTGGAGCTTATAATATTCCTAATGAAGTTACAAATTTAACATTGGAGACAAATGCAGAATTTGTATTGGCAATAGAGACAGCGGGTATGTTTGCAAGGTTAAGTGCCGAAGGATTTTGGAAAAAACATAACTGTATTTTAGTTTCACTAAAAGGTGTACCTTCAAGAGCTACAAGAAGATTTGTAAAAAGATTATCCGACGAGAAAAAGTTGCCTATTTTGGTATTCACGGATGGTGACCCTTACGGATACTTAAACATCTACAGAACTTTAAAAGTAGGTAGTGGTAAGGCAGTTCACTTGGCTGACAAGTTAGCAGTTCCTGAAGCAAGATTAATTGGTGTTACACCTCAAGATATTGTAGACTATGAATTACCTACTCACCCGTTAAAAGACCACGATATTAAAAGGTTAAAAGACGGTTTGAAAAACGATGATTTTGTTAGATCATTCCCTGAATGGCAACATGCTTTGTCCATGATGGCAGATAGCAAAGTAAGGGCAGAACAGCAGTCTTTAGCAAAATATGGTTTAAAATACGTTGTTGAAGAATATTTACCTGCTAAAGTGGAAGACCAAAGAACTTGGTTACCATAATTAGTAAATAACCAATTAAATAGTGTATAATTGGTTTCAAATTACTAATTTGACATATTTCTTTTTATTTTTAGTTTAATATCGTTTTTTATTAATTTTTAATTATTATTTAATATTTTTTTAATATTGACTTAAAATTATAGGTTATAATTCATAGTAAATTTTAAATACAATACCCATAAATAACATTAAGGAGTTTATTAAATAGTCAACTTTAGATGTATTTTTATATTAGTAAGTATTATTTATTGTGTATAAATTTGTTGATAAATCAACTATTAATCTTATACAATTTAACAAGAATAATATGTAAGAATAATAATAAATATCAAAAGTAAAAATAAGAAATATTAAAATATTATTATCTTGATATTGCAAACACGTTGAGGTGAATATTATGGCAGAACAAGTAGTTGAAATATTAGTTACTGGTGGAAAAGCTACGGCAGGTCCTCCATTAGGTCCAGCTATCGGTCCTTTAGGTGTTAACATCATGCAAGTTGTTAACGAAATCAACCAAAAAACAGCTTCATACGAAGGTATGAGCGTTCCTGTAAGTGTTATCGTAGACACTGAAAAAAGGTCATTCAAAGTTGAAGTAGGTATTCCTCCAGCATCAGCTTTAATTATGAAAGAATTAGGTATCGAAAAAGCTGCACAAGAACCAAAACACCAAGTTGCAGGTAACTTAACAATGGATCAAGTTGTTAAAATTGCAAACATGAAATACGAAGCAATGTTATCATACAACATCAAAAACGCTTCAAAAGAAGTTATTGGAACATGTGTTTCATTAGGTGTAAATGTTGAAGGAAAAACTCCAAGAGAAGCACAAAAAGCTATCGATGCAGGAGAATTTGACAGTTTTTTTAACTAATTTGGCAAAAAGCTAAATTAGTTATTACCTATTTCTATTGATTACATTAATTAGATTAATTATGGTTTAAATTTAAAATAGTTGATACTATGACAATGATTTAGAAATAATATAATTAATTAACGATTATATGAAATAGGGTATAAAAGATATATTTGAAAATTGAAAATATCTTATTATTACGTATTTTATTCACTTAAGTATGCGATTATGCGCGTATTTTATGTTAAACTTTGAATTATTAATTTATTCATTTAAATTTATACTATTTGATGTATCAGATATGAATAACGTTATAATAGATTGGAATATGATTTAGTCATATTTTTAATGAGGTTTTGCAAATGACATGTACCATTATTGTAGGCGGTCAATGGGGCGACGAAGGTAAGGGAAAAATCGTAAGTTACCTTTGCGAAAAAGATAATCCTTCAATTATTGCAAGAGGGGGCGTAGGCCCTAATGCAGGTCACACCGTAGAAGTTGGAGATAAAAAATATGGAATTAGAATGGTTCCAACTGGTTTTCCTAATATAAATGCTAAATTAGCAATTGGTGCTGGTGTATTAACCGACCCTGAAGTTTTGGAAAAAGAATTAGTAATGTTAAAAGACTTTAATGTAGCTGAAAGGCTTATATTAGATTCTAATGGCGGAATAATTGAATTAAAACACAGGGAAATGGATAAATCAAATGTTCACCTTTCTAAAGAAATAGGTTCAACGGGTACTGGTTGCGGTCCTGCAAATGTGGACAGAGCAATGAGAACTTTAAAACAAGCTAAAGATGTTGAAAGTTTGCAAAAATACCTTGGAGATGTATCTAAGGAAGTTAATAGTGCAATTGAAAACAAAGAGAATGTTTTAATTGAAGGTACTCAAGGAGCTTTACTTTCCCTTTATCACGGTAGTTACCCATATGTTACCTCTAAAGACACCAACGCATCTTCCTTTGCAGCAGATGTTGGTGTAGGTCCAACTAAAATTGACGAAGTTGTAGTTGTTTTTAAATCATACCCAACAAGAGTTGGAGAAGGACCTTTCCCATCAGAAATGACTGAAGAAGAAGCAGAAGCTTTGGGTGTAATCGAATACGGTACTGTTACAGGTAGAAGAAGAAGAGTGGGTCATTTTGATTATGAACTTGCAAAAAAAGTTTGTGATTTGAATGGGGCAACTCAAATAGCATTAACCTGTTTAGACAAATATGATACTGAATGTTACGGTGTAACAAACTACGAAGATTTATCCGATAAATCAAAAGAATTTATAAAAGTAATGGAACAAAAATTAGGTGTTAAAGTCACATTGATATCTACTGGACCTGAATTAAGTCAAACAATAGATATTAGGGCTAAATAATAGAGTTACTCTATTAAATCTAATAAATCTAATTTCCATTATTTATATTTTTTAAATACTATATTCTCTAATTTATAGCATTCTTAGATAGTATATAGATTATTAATTAACGACTAATTTTTAAAAATATTATTAGAATCTAATTTTGAAGTTTTATAGAATTTAATTTAGACTGAACCTATAGTTAATTATCTAAATAATTTAGTGACTTTTTTAAAATGAAATATTTAAATTTTGACTAATATTTAAATAATAGTATATTTAAATCAATTATAACATTAAAAAAATTAACTTAAAAAAATTATAATTATGTGATATTATGATATTTGACAAAATAACTGATAAGATAATAGTAACAGCTAAGGATTATGAAATGCCTTTCTCAAAAGGACTCCTTGCAAGGTCTTTAACCACTGCGGGAATGAAACCCAGTGAAGCCTACATTTTTGCAAGGGGAATTGAAGCTGATTTGAACCATGACAGCTTAAAAAGAATTTCCAAATACGAATTAAGGCAACGGGTGTATTATTCTTTAATATCTAATGATTATGAAGATATAGCCGAAAAATACTTAATTTGGAGGAGAATCTTAAAAAAGCACTCTGTTATTATACTAGTTGGTGGAGCAAGTGGTGTCGGTACATCAACAATTGCTTTTGAATTGGCTTCTCGTCTGGGTATTTCTAGCGTTATTGGTACTGACTCTATTAGGGAAGTAATGAGACGCAGTATTTCTAAAGATGTAGTACCTATGTTGTACGAATCTTCATACACTGCTTGGAGAGCACTTAGAAATTATGATGAAGATGACGATGACTTATATATACAGGGCTTTATAAGGCACGTAGAACCTGTACTACTGGGTATTGAAGGAATTATCGACAGATGTTTAACAGAAGGTACGAGTGTAATAATAGAAGGCACTCACATCGTTCCAGGGATGATATCTGATAAATATCACGATATTCCAAACGTAATATTCTTAACTCTTACATTGAGTTCTGAAAATGTGCATAAAAAAAGGTTTATAGCAAGAGCTAAGGTTAGCGATAGGCCTTTAGAACGATATTTGGAAAACTTTGAAATTATAAACAATATCAACAAATATATTGTTAAGGATTCAAATGCACACGTTGTTCCAGTGATTGAAAACGTATCTATAAGTGATACAGTTCAAGAATGTTTGGAAATTGTCACAAATAAATTCAATGCTTTGGATGAGGAAGAAGGCGGGGAAATAGAGGAATTAATTTAAACCTACCTTTTTCTATTATTTTTATTATTTTTATTATTTTTATTGCTTTTAATTTAAACTCATATTTGTAAACTATATTATAATTTTTATTTCATTTTTTTTAATTATGTATTTATACAATATTGGAATAAATAATAACACACAATTATTATTTATGACGGTTATAATTTAATTTATACAATCATAATACTTCAATATCGGAAAGATGATAAAATTAAGAAAAACGTAGGGATAGAGCGATAATATGAAAATATTTAAGAAAAGAGATGCAGCAGGTATTATGCACGAATTGGGTCTATTAATGATGAGTATAGGTTCATTAATGATAGTACCAGGAATTTTTGCTGTATATTACTCTGAAAACTGGAGTATATTTGTAGTCCCTGCGTTAGCTTTTATATTATTGGGTTATTTAGTAAATAGATTTACCAAATCTATTCCTATAAAATTAAAGCATGCTATGGTAATATCTGCATTAGCGTGGCTTATGGCTTCTATGATGGGCGCAGTTCCATTAACTTTGAGTATAGACTATTTTGGATATATCGACGGCGTTTTTGAAAGTATGTCGGCTTGGACAACTACTGGATTTAGTATTATTAGTGACGTGGAATCTTTACCAAGGTCTGTCCAACTATGGAGGAGTTTGCAACAATGGGTTGGTGGCGTTGGTGTGCTTGTTATGGTTATATCAATTTTATCCAAAGCAGGGGCTTCTGCATACTATCGGGCTGAAGCAAGAGAAGAGAAAATATTGCCAAGTACATTAGGCACTGTAAAAAAGATATGGCATATCTACATTTTATACACTGTTTTAGGTATCTGTATGCTTTATATAAGTGGTCTAAATCTGTGGGATGCAATAAACATATGTATGTGTGGTATATCCACTGGCGGTATGAGTGTAAGCAATAGTAGTTTTCCTTATGGCGATGTAGCGAAACTAATTATGATAGCAATAATGTACATTGGAGGTGTTGTATCGTTCTCCGTACACCACAATTTATTAACTGGTAAAGATGTACATGATATTCAAACAAAAGCATCGATACCAATATTAGCAATTTCTGCTTTAGTTTTGGTTCTTTCATCAGGAATATCTCCAATAGATGCTTTATTCACCATGGTTTCCGCTATGACGAGTACTGGATTCTCAACCGTTAGCATGGCAGGATTAAGCAATATCTCATTAGCGGTGGTTATTTTCGTAATGGTCATAGGTGGTGCTACAGGTACCACAACAGGTGGTATTAAACTAATGAGATTTTTAATAATGGGAAAAGCGTTCTATTATAAATTAAAAGAATCTGTACTGCCTGCAGGTTCTGTGGTCTATAAAAAAATAGGTAAAAATATAATGTCGGGTAATTTAATCACTGACGCCTTTATAATAGGATTTGGTTATGTTGTTCACTATATAATGGCTAGTTTAATGTTAATATTCTTAGGCTACGACCCTTATAAATCCTTATTTGAGGCTGTTTCGATGGTGGCAAATATGGGTTTATCTGTAAATATTGTAAGTAGTGCTATGCACCCTTTAGCTAAATTAACGGGTATTATATCAATGTGGGTAGGTAGATTGGAAATAATCCCTGTTTACGTGCTTTTGATACTTCCTGCTTATTTAAAATTAAAGGATATGGGAAATAACTCTAAAAATGAAATAATTTGTCAAAAAAATAGGAAATAATTTAATAAATTTAATAAAATGAATTTGGAAATTTAACATATTGTATTTTCAAAACTTCCAATATATTTATTTTAATATTTTAATATTTTTTTATTTTTAATTATTTATTGATTAATTTTAAAACTTCTGCTACCTTTTTACCAACGTTTTGAGCAGTCATTGTACCAAATTCGTCGTTTGCACAGTCCCCTGGTGTTGAACCCCAACCTGTACCTCCATAATGAGCCGTTGGGAATTCGTCTGCAACTACAATCATAGATTGAATGTGCATGTAGTCATGAATTTGTCTTATGGTAGTTTCTTGACCACCATTTCTTGAAGCACCTACTGAAATAGCAGCTCCTACTTTATTTTTAAGTTTTCGGTTTGCACGTAATGACCTGGATCTATCCATTATCATTTTTAATTGAGCGGACACGCCACCGAAGTATACGGGGGAACCTAAGATTATACCATCGGCTTCATCCATTGAATCCACGATATCTTCTATATCATCTATGATAATACAGTTTTCTCCTTTTTTACACATTTCACATGCGATACATGGATTTAATTCTAAACCAGCTAATGATATGAATTCTGTTTCAAAACCTAATTTTTCAGCTTCTTCTAATGCTTTTTTTACAAGATATGATGTATTACCTTCTTTTTTTGGTGAACCACTAATTCCTAATATTTTCATTTTTTCAACCTTATTTATATCGTTATTTTTATCTTTTATTTAATATTTTTAATATTTTTAATATTTTTTTAATATATCGTACTATTAATCATTTATTTTTAAGTATAATTTATTAATCTAATAATTATTCTATCATAATATTTTATTATTTATACTCTTTCATCTATTTATACACGGTTATTGATTAAAATTTAGTTTACTATATTTTTTATTTATTAAATTATGCTTTAATAAACTGGTCATTACATTTTTATGTATCCACCCACCCAATATTACAATATCGATAATATATTATATCATAAACGACATATGTATGGTTAGTCATTATGTGACATGTATGACAATATATATTGCACGTTATATTACCCCTAAAAATAATAGTAACGGTGTTTTTATGGTAAAATTTAAAAAAATAAGTACAAAATTGATAGTTTTGGCCGTAGTTGTAGCATTAGTCCCTTTAATTATATCAAGCGGTTCTTCTCTATCAACTTTACAAGGAAGCATGGCTACTCAAACACATGAGGCCTTAGTAAGTGATGTAAATCTTGCAGAATCTGTAATGGCCATTAAAATGGATTCTTTAAGTTCTTTAAATGATTATACCTCTAAAACATATGGTATGATAAATTCTATAGAAAATAGAGACATTGATGATTTGAATAGCCGTATAAAAATTCTAAATCAAGGTTCAGATATTGATTTAATGGCAATAACTGACAAAAATGGTAAAATTATTTCATCTAATATCAATAAGGATGTAGATGTATCTAATATATTGAATCAATTAATCCCTTCTGGAACAAATCATGGTCTTTTAAAACTATCCTCTAGTTTTATGAGCAATTTCCCAAAATCTAAAATAGATGGGGTTTCTGAAGGTATTGGTTTAGTAGCTATTGACCAAGTTTCCAAAGATGGGCAAGTAATTGGTTATTTGGTTATGGTAAAAATAGTAAATAACGATGCAAGTATCGTTGATGAAATAAAATCCATTACAGGTAATGAAGTTACCGTATTCATGGATAATGTAAGGGTATCTACAAGTATCTTAAACGGAGGTACTAGATTTGTAGGTACAAAATCTTCTGATGAAGTATATTCAGAAACTAAAGCGGGTAATACATACGATGGAGAGGCAAATATTAATGACGAAGACTATATAACTATTTACGAGCCATTACATGACGTAAATGGTAATTATATAGGTATGTTGTTTGTAGGCACTCCTAAAGCCACATATGCAAGTTTAATGAATCAATTAATGACACAATCAGTAATTGTTAGTTTATTGGGCTTATTAATTTCAGTGGCATTAGCATTCTTTATTAGTAAATCTATATCAAAACCAATGGCTTTATTAAAAGAAGGAGCTGAAAAATTTAGTCAAGGTGATTATAGCCATAGGGTTGTAGTTAATACACACGATGAAACTCATGATTTGGCTGAATCCTTTAACGAAATGGCTGATAATGTAGTAGAATTAAATAAAACATTAGACCTGGATAAAGCTAAATTGGCTGAATTATTGCGAGAAATCAGTGAAGTAATGAATAAAGTTGCAGATGGTGACTTAACTGCTAGAATGGTTGAACATGAAGATAATAAAGGTCTAGATAAAGCTATAAACTCCGGAGTAATTAGCACCGGTGATTTGATTTCTGAACTCAAAGAGCAACTTAGTATCTTAGATAATGAAGTGCACAACATTAGAAAAGA
>NZ_JAGGMO010000008.1 GCF_017875395.1 Methanococcus voltae
AGAAGTAGTTAATGAAGAAGTAGTTAATGAAGAAGTAGTTAATGAAGAAGTAGTTAATGAAGAAGTAGTTAATGAAGAAGTAGTTAATGAAGAAGTAGTTAATGAAGAAGAAACTCCAGAATATTGGTTTAATTTAGCAAATATGGCTAAAGATAATAACAAGAAAATAGAATACTATAATAAAGCTTTAGATATAAACCCTAACTATGAAAATGCCATCAATGGTAAGGAAGCAGTTTTAAAATCCATTAAAGAATTAGAAAGATTAGAAGAAATTAGAAAGAATAAAGAAACTGCAAAAAAATTCTGTAAAATGGCATATGGTGAAAAAGATAAAGCTACACAGCTCAAATATTATGAAAAAGCTTTAAAATTAGATTCTGACAACATAAAGATATTATTAAATTGTGCAGTAGCACACCATAACTTAAAAGAATATAATGAAGCATTAAACTACTATGATAAAGCTTTAGATATAAACCCTGGCTATGAAAGTGCCGTCAATGGTAAAAAAATAGTATCAAAACTATTAAAACAAATTGAAGACGCTAAAAAGCTTTGTAAAATGGCATATGGTGAAAAAGATAAAGCTACACAGCTCAAATATTATGAAAAAGCTTTAAAATTAGATTCTGACAACATAAAGATATTATTAAATTGTGCAGTATCACATTATAATCTTAAAAACTATAAAATATGTAATGAATATGCTTTAAAAATCTTAAAAATCGATAAAAATAATTCAAAGGCAAAAGAACTCATTGAATTATGTAATAATAAAAAATAAATATTAATTAATAATTATTTTCTATTTTTTTAAAAGTTTCATCCAAACCATTTTATTCACTTTGTTCATAAAATCCTTTGATGGACATATTTTGTATATTGATTTATTTTATCCATAAAATCCTTTACACTAAAATCATAGATTTTAGGTATTTTAAAAACCGTAGGTTTTTAAGATGATGGATATATTTTGTATTTTTAAAAGTTTCATCAAAAGTTATTTAATAACTCTATAACCAGAACTAGTCCACTCTACAACAATAGGTTCAGTAGGTAACTCCGTAAGAGTTTCAAAGTATTTTAAAGCAGCTTCAGTTCCTAATCTATCGGAACCAGCTATATAGATTAACTTATAATTCTGTATTACAGTTGAAGAGCCTGAAGGAATTGAAATAACTTGTATAATTCCCCTATTTTCTCCAGGATTATCATTAGTTACGGGGATAGAGAATCTATCGTTGTATTGGTTAGCTATTCTGTTAGCTATTGGTCCACCTACGATAATCGTATCTCCATCGATTTCAGTATCGTCTGAATGTATATTTTCTTTTAATTCTTTTGCTAACTGTTTATCGAAGCTACTTCCGTAAACTACGTTTGAATTTGAAACTGTCCTTCTTAATGAGCTTGATTCTATGCTTGGTGAAGCATCTATTTTATTATTCTTATTGTTATTTGAAGGTACGTGAGTATCTATTGTAAATGTTGTAGTTGTTGAATTACTGTTGTTAGCATTATCGGTAGATGTAACGTTTAATAGGTATGTTCCATCGTTTAATGTTTTTTCCGCTACGTAGTAATCTCCTGTTTTAGTTAATGTAATGTTTTCATTAATATTTCCATTAGTTATGTTTGCCTTTACTTCTTTAACTTTAGATCCAGAATCTAAAGAGCTAACGTTTATTAAGAATTTATTAGTTTTTAAAGTTCCTGTTGGTGTGTTTATTGATACGTTTGGAGCTGTTGTATCTATAACGATCCATTGTTTTTTAACAGCTCTATTTCCTGCATTATCAAATACATAGAGTTTTAGCGAGTAATTTTTATCAAGTAGACTATTATAACTTAGGTAGTAAAAAGTAGGATATTCTGCAAGAGTATTATTCCAATCGCCAAGTTCAGCTACTATTCTATCAATACCACTTGCGTCTACTGCAGTTACATTTACTATAAACCTATCTACGTTTAATATTGATTTATTTACTGGTGAAAGCACCGTGAAAGTAGGTAGTGTCGTATCAACTGAGAATATTACTTCATCGGTTACGTTTTTGTTTCCTACAATATCTTCAGCGTAAACCTTTAAACTATATTTCCCATCTATAAATGTTTCATTTAATGTATAATAACTATTATTTTTATTTAATGTATAATTAGTTCCATTTATGTTTGCTTTTACTTCTTTTATTCCATTTGTATCGTTTGCTGTAGCATTTATAAATATATTAGTTGTATTGTATACTTTAGCTGTTGGAGTGTTTATTGATACGTTTGGAGCTGTTGTATCTACAACAACCCATAGTTTTTTAACAGCTCTATTTCCTACATTATCGAAAGCATATATTGTTAATGAGTGATTTTTATCCGTTAGATTGTCATATGTGACATCATAATATGTAAGATATTCTGTAAGTGTAGTATTTGAATCGCCAAGCTCGGATATTATTTTATTAACACCACTTGCATCTCTTGCAGTTACATGTACTCTAAATTTTGGTATGTTATATATTGAGTTATTTGAAGGTATATGTACTGTGAAAGTTGGACCTTGAGTATCGATTAATCGAGGCAAATAATCAATATTATCTAGAACTATAGGGTATGGTTCATCACAAAATCCATCATTGTCATTGTCAGGATGAGTTTCTGAGAAACCTGTTCCTTTTGGATTAAACCAGTAGTTTCCGCCACCTTTTTCTTTTGTAGTGCTCCAACTGTTTCTTTTAATGGGTACTATCCTTAAATTGTTTGTGTTATTAAATATATTGCCTACAAAAGAGTTACTTTCGGAATAGTATATGGAAATACCTTGAGCTTTTGAATTTATAACACTATTATTTATGATATAATTATTGTACGATTGATATAGATGAATACCATCGAATTTTGAACTTATAATACAATTATATAATAAAGAATTATTTGTTGATTTATCCAAGTAAATGCCATAATTGTTTAAATTTACAGTATTATTTCTAATTAATGTATTATTAGAATTCCTTAGATTAATGCCATAACTAGTTGAATTTATGGTATTATTAACAAGGGGATTGCTATTAGAATCCGATAGTGAAATACCAATACCATTTGAATTTAAAGTATTATTTAATAAAGAAGTATTAATTGACTTACTTAAACTAATGCCGCAAACATTTGAATTCACTGTATTATTAATAATAACGTTATTCTTGGTATTATGTATCGAAATACCATACTCTTTGTTTGAACTCACAGTGTTATTAACAATCCTGAGATTATAGGAATAAAACGTAGAGATACCTGCAGTAAAATTCTTTATTATAATGTCCTGTATTGTAACATTCTTTACAGGATCTACGTAAATAGCAGTACTTCCAGTACCATTACCATCTAGGGTAAAACCATTACCTTTGAGTGTTACATTATCGCAACAAATTCTAATGGGATTTCCCAAGGGGGCAGTTATGTTGTTATTTAAATAATATATTCCGGGGCTTGTAATCCGCGTTTGTTTAGTTATTGCATTATCTGCATACGCCGTATTAACAGCTAACATCATTATGACTAAGAACGTAAAAAATATCAGTTTATTATTTAGCTTCATGCCTGTTTTCCTCCATATGTTATGAATATATGTATAGTTATTCAATTAAATAATTGTTGATTTAGGTTATAAAGATAGTTCTAAAATTGTAATATTATATACGATAAAATAAAAAATAAATAATAAAAAATAAATAATAGAAATAAAAAATAAAAAATAAATTTGTTAAAAAAGAAGTCGATTATATATTATTTTACTAAAAAATGATTAATATTCCTAATTATCAACTTATAAATTTATTTTATAGTTATTTTAATTAGATATCTGATTTAATCGATATGAATAATTATTTATTTAATAAACTAAATAAATAATTATGTAAAATATGCTGGAGGATATTATGAACAAAAATTATAAAATATTATTTTTTACAATGTTAATGGTAACAATATTGGCCGTTAATACATCATATGCAGAGATTGGTACCCCAATAACGGGGCCTGTTACAATAGATACGCCAGGAATGTATTATTTAGCAAATAATATAACCCTTTCAGAAAGTGCTAATGCCATAACTATTGAATGCGGTAACATAACAATAGATGGAAAGGGATTTACCCTTGATGGGTCAGTATATGATAGTGTTGCTATAACGACAAATACTACTGCACTGATTAAAAATGTCACAATAAAAAATTTTAAAATAAAAAATTTTAATAGTGGTATATATTTATGTGATATGGAAAACGCCACTATTATAAACAATACCGTCTATTCGAATAAATATCATGGTATCTTCACATTTTTTGCTACCAATGTAACAATTGCAAATAATACGGCCTATTCAAATAATAATAATGGTATTTGCCTATCTTTTACTCATGACAGTACAATTAAAGATAATAACGCAAGTTTAAATAATAATGGTATTTATATAGCCTACTCTACGAAAAATAAAGTTATAAACAATACTATGAATTCAAATGGTTATAGGGGTATTGAAGCACTTGAATCTGATAATAACACCTTTATAAACAATAATATAACGTTAAGTAATGACGATGGTATTTTTCTAGAGGACTCTAATAATGCCATATTTATTAATAATACCATAAGTTCAACCGTGATTAATGGTGGTATCGAGTTAAAAAACTGTAATAATACAGTATTTACTAATAATACAGCTTATTCAAATGATGATGAAGGTATTCGTTTAAACGCCTGTAATAATACAGTATTTATAAACAATACTATCTATTCAAATGGCGAAGAGGGTATTTACCTCACTAATTCCCATAATAACACCATTATAAACAATAATGTAAGTTTAAATTATGACGAACAGGGTATTTACCTCACTAATTCCCATAATAACACAATTGCAAATAATACTGTGAATTCAAATCAGGAAGAGGGTATTTACCTCACTAATTCCCATAATAATACAATTGCAAATAATAAAGTATGTTTAAATGAAGATGAGGGTATTTATCTGGGTAGTTCGCATAATAACACCATTATAAACAATAATGTAAGTTTAACCCAGAATAATGACGATGGTATGTACTTCATTAATTCCCATAATAACACAATTGCAAATAATACTGTGAATTCAAATACGCGAGAGGGTATTTACATATACTGGTCCAATAACAATACAATTGCAAATAATACTGTGAATTCAAATACTAATAATGGTATTTATTTAGGATATTGCTGTAATAACACCCTTATAAATAATATTATAAATTTAAATAATGAATCGGGTATTAGAGTAACTAACTCATATAATAACTCAATATATGTTAATAGATTTAACAATACAAAAAACGTTTTCTTATCCGATAACATGGGATTAAATTACTTCAACACAACAAAAGAGAAAGGTGGTGGAAACTACTGGTTTACACCCGAAGGAACAGGTTTCTCTGAAACTCATGCAGATTTAGATAAAGACGGTTTCTGTGACGAAATATACAATATATCCTTAGGTAACATAGATTACTTACCAAAATGTTTTAAAAGAGAAGAACCGGCACCTAAATCAAGCAATAATAACAATAAAAAATTAGATGCTTCCACTAGTATCGATTCTAAGTCTTTAAGAAGGACAGTTTCAAATTCAAACGTAGTTTACGGAAGTAACTTCGATAAACAATTAGCTGAAGGTTTAAAGGAAAATATACATTCAGACGATACTGAAATAGACGGAGATACAATTATCGTAGGTGGGCCAATAGCTAACAGAATAGCTAACCAATATAATGATAGATTCTCTATCCCGGTAACTAATGATAATCCTGGAGAAAATAGAGGAATTATACAAGTTATAAGTATTCCTTCAGGCTCTTCAACTGTAATACAGAATTATAAGTTAATCTATATAGCTGGTTCTGATAGATTAGGAACTGAAGCTGCTTTAAAATACTTTGAAACTCTTACAGAGTTACCTACTGAACCTATTATCGTTGAGTGGACTAGTTCTGGTTATAATGTAGTTAACTAACCTTTTGATGAAACTTTTTTCAAAAGTTTCCTTTGAAACTCTTACAGAACTTCCTGAAGAACCTATTGTTGTAGAATGGGTTGATGGAGGATTTAGAGTGGTTGAATAACCCCTTTTTATGAAACTTTTGAAAATACAAAACATGCCCATCATCTTAAAAATCTTAGATTTTTAAAATATCTAAAATCGAAGATTTTATATAAAGGATTTTTACTCGTTTCACTCGTAAAAATGGTTTGGAGTGAAGCTTTTTTCAAAAGTTTCGTTGAGTGGACTTCTAACGGACATATGGTAGTTAAATAAAAATAATAAATAATAATAAAATAATAACTTAATAAAAATAAAATTAAAATACTTTTTTCTTTTTTTTAATTGATTAGTATTTTTAGTTATTATTGTCTACACCACATATTCAATAATCTAAATCAACAAGTATTTATCCTATTAAAAAAATAAATGATTTCATAAGATTTGTGGAGGATAATATGAACAAAAACTATAAAATAACATTTTTTATGTTACTAATGGTAACAATGTTAGCGATTAATGCAACGTATGCAGATATGCCAATAACTACAACTCAATCAATCAATACGCCTGGAAAATATTATTTAGCCAATAATATAACAGTTTCAGATGCAGATGCTATAATTATTACATGTGCCAATGTAATAATAGATGGTAAAGGGTTTACCATAAAAGGAAATAATAATATGATGATAAAAGGGATATATGTATATGATTCTTCGATTGTTGACAATATCACAATAAAAAATGTTAAAATATCTAATTTCGGAAGAGGTATACATATACAAAATGCAAGAAATATAACTATTGTAAATAATACCATAATTTCAAACAATGTTCATGGTATAGAACTTGCGAATTCTAATAATAACACCGTTATAAATAATACAATGAATTCAAATAAGGATTATGGTATTCGTATCAGTTATTCCGACAATAACACCGTTATAAATAATAATATTAGTTCAAACCAAGAAGAGGGTATTTACGTAACAAATTCTGAATTTAACCTTATTACGAACAATACTGTGAGTTCAAATTTAGGATTGGGCATTAGCTTATTAGCTTCTAATAATAACACTTTTGCAAATAATAGCATTACATTAAACGGTTATGATGGTATCCGATATTTCAACTCCCATTATAACACATTTACAAATAATAATATTAGTGTAAATAATAGGGACATATACGGTTTGGGAGGTATTGTCGCAATGAGTTCTAAAGGTAACTCCTTTACAAATAATACTATACATTCAAATGGAAAGTATGGTATTTATTACAAGAATACAGAGGATGAATCCCTTACGAATAATAAAATAAGTTCAAACTTTAATTATGATGTTTGGATGGAAGATTCCAAAAATATCGCTATAGTAAATAATACAATGAATTCAAGTACTGAAAATATTTATTTGGAGAACACTCAAAATATTACAATTATTGGAAATTCTTTAAATGAGGGTATTACCATATCTGAATTAGATGGAAGTTACTTATTTTATTATAATACTCACACGATAGTAAATAACACAGCAAATGGTAAAACAATTTACTATTATAAAAATAATAATACGGGAAAAGTTACAGAAGATGCTGGGCAGGTAATACTCGCAAATTGTTCAAACATGATAGTAGAGAATTTAGACATATCCGACGTATATACTGGACTACTTGTAATATATAGCTCAAATTGTTCAGTAAAAAATAATAATATTAGTTCAAATCAGGGTATAGCTATTTATAACTACTATTCTGAGAATAATACGATTACAAACAATATATTGAATTCAAATAGATTAGAGAGTATTTATATACGTGAATCTAATAATACCATAATTACGAATAATACCGTATGTTTAAATAGTGAAGAGGGTATTCACTTACGTAATTCAAATAACTCTATAATTATGTGTAATAATGCAAGTTTAAATGATGATGAACAGGGTATTCGCTTAGATAGTTCGCATAATAACACAATAAGAAATAATATCGTAAATTCAAACCAAGAAGAGGGTATTTACTTAACTAGTTCTGATAATAACACCATTGAGAATAATATTGCATTCTTAAATGGGGATGAAGTTATTCACTTAATTAACTCAAATAATAACAAAATAAGAAATAATATCGTATGCTTAGGTAAGGAAGAAGGTATTTATTTAGAGAATTCTAATAATAACACAATTACGAATAATACTGTGAATTCAAACCAAGAAGAGGGCATTCAGTTACTTAACTCAAATAATAACGCAATATATCTCAATAAATTTAACAACAGTAATAACGTATATGTTGAGAATTCTAACTTAAATTACTGGAATACTACAAAAGAGAACGGTGGCGGTAATTACTGGGCAACTCCAAACGGAACAGGTTTCTCTGAAACTCATGTAGATTTAGATAAAGACGGTTTCTGTGATGAAATATTTAATATTTCATTAGATAACATAGATTACTTACCAATTTCTGGCAAAAAAGTAGAACCAACGCCTGAGCCACAGCCTGAGCCAACATACAACAGAAATAATAACAATAAAAAATTAGATGCTTCACCAAGCATAGAATCAAGCTCATTAAGAAGGACAGTTTCAAATTCAAACGTAGTTTACGGAAGTAGCTTCGATAAACAGTTAGCAAAAGAATTAAAAGAAAATATACATTCAGACGATACTGAAATAGATGGAGATACAATTATCGTAGGTGGACCAATAGCTAACAGAATAGCTAACGTTTACAACGATAGATTCTCTATCCCTGTAACTAATGATAATCCTGGAGAAAATAGGGGAATTATACAAGTTATAAGTATTCCTTCAGGTTCTTCAACTATAGTTCAAAGTTATAAGTTAATCTATATAGCTGGTTCTGATAGATTGGGAACTGAAGCTGCTTTAAAATACTTTGAAACTCTTACAGAGTTACCTACTGAACCTATTGTTGTAGAATGGGTTGATGGAGGATTTAGAGTGGTTGAATAACCCCTTTTGATGAAACTTTTTTTAAAAGTTTCCTTTGAAACTCTTACAGAGTTACCTACTGAACCTATTATCGTTGAGTGGACTAGTTCTGGTTATAATGTAGTTAACTAACCTTTTGATGAAACTTTTTTCAAAAGTTTCATTTCATTATTTACTTTTTTACTTTTTTTTATTAAACGTTTTAAATTAAATTTAAAGTTTTTTTAAGATTGTTATTTTTAAATAAATATATTAACAATCACATTAATATCAAATATAAAATTAACTGGAATAGTTATAAGAGCTAATTTTATTAACATATTTAAATACATATTTGAATTTATTGTATAACTATTATTTTTAGAGGGGTTATTTTCATTTTTTATGTTTACGGTATTTGAGTTTCCGATTATTATTATCATAGTAAATCACCTTTTTGTGCTACATTGCTTTTAGTTTTGGAAGTCCCCTTAACTTCCCTAATTATACCTTGTCCTGGCGTATAGATTAAGCCCAGTATACTCATTAAGCTTAATAGACTTAGTAAACTTATTAGGCTTAATATTTTTATATGATAAAAAACAAATCAGTATAATAAAAAAATAAAAAAATAAAAAATCAAGGGATTATTGTGAACGATAAAACGTCTAATTATACAATAAGGGAAAAAACTAATGATTTACAAAAAAATATGGAAAATATGAAGAATAAAGGTTCTAGGGTACATATTGCGGTTTTAGGTTATGAATTAGATAGAATAACCGAAGTTCCAATTGAAATACGTACAGATAAGGTATATATAATCACACGTAATGAAGATAAAGAAAGCCCGGAAGCAGTTAAATTTTTGAATGAATGTATAAATAGATTGGAAGATAATAAAATTAAGACATTTATTAGGCGAAACGAACCCTTAAATCTTGAAAATATAATTGTTGAAATGAAAAAGATTATTAAATTTGAAAAAATGAACGAAGTACGTGAAATTTATATAAATGTTTCATCCGGCAGTAGTGTAGGGGCAATTGCTGGAACAATATGCGCTATGCTTTTTTCCGATGAAAATACGAAAATTACCCCATATTATGTTATACCTAATGAACATTATGAAAATTTAAGTGACGAAGAAAAATTAAAAAAGCAAGAAAATTATCGGAAATTGGGCTACGATGGAATTATGCCACGTTCTTTTGGCGTTTATGGAATAGAGTATGTCACTCCTTTTAATATAAGTCTTCCCGATGAAAAATTAATGATATTTGCAAAGAGAATTTATGAAATGGAAAGAGAAAGCGAATACGGAGTTTCAATGAAAAAGATTGCAAAGTTAGTAATTGAAACAAAAGAATCTCAAAATCTTATAAAATTAATAACTGAGCCCGAGAATAAAGAAGAAGAGGAATATAATAAAAAATTAATGGAAGATCTGTTAAAAAAATATAAAAAATTGGATTATGGGGAAAATGAGATATTAACTATGATTGAAGAAAATTACACCATACTAAAATGGAGAAAAATGAGGATGGGTATTGAAAAAGGCGACGAAGAAAATATAAAAAGATTGCAAAGAGAAAAACCAGAACCTGTGGATTATGTTTGGCTTAAACAAAATGTAATCTCTAAATTACAAAAATGGGAAATGATTGAAATACCTGAAGATAGAATTGGAGGCTATAAAAGAGTTAAATTAACAAAAAAAGGAGAAGATTTAGTTAAATATTTATATTAACTTATCACTGTTGTTATAATTTATAAATACTTTGTAATAAATTATAAATAATTTGAAATAACATGTTTTTTAAATATTTTCTTTTTATTTGTTAATATATGTAATTTTATTTTTTCTTTTTACATTTCTATTATTATTCCATTAATATTCTATTACTATTCTATTACTATTCTATTATTATTCCATTAATTATTTTAAAAATTTATTGGGAAAATACTTTTTCAACACATATATTAATAACAAACATCTAAACAAGATAATATAATAAAGTAATTAACGATAATTTTTTTAGTGATACTATGGTTACCATATTTGAAAATTTACCTGAAGACTGGGAAATTAAGAAATTAGGTGAAATTGCAAAAATCCGAACTGGAAAATTGGATGTAAATGCTGAAAAACCCGACGGTAAGTATCCTTTTTTCACTTGCTCCAAGGAGATTCACAAAATCAATGAATGGAGATACGATTGTGAATGTGTATTGGTTGCAGGAAATGCAGATTTGAATGTAAAGTACTATAAAGGTAAATTTAACGCATATCAAAGAACCTATATCCTAGAAGTTTTAGATAAACGAATAATAAAAACCAAATATCTATATTATTTTTTGAGTGTATATGTTGATATATTACGAAAAAAAAGCAATGGGGGGGTTATAAAATACATAAAGTTATCTGATTTGGCGGATATATGTTTACCAATTCCTCCATTAAATATACAACACGAAATCGTTAAAATTTTAGAAAATATAGAAAATGGGATAAATTTAAGGGAAAAAGCAATTTTGGAAACTGAAAATTTAATAAAATCTGTGTTTTTAGATACTTTTGATGACCTCTGGCACAATCCAAAAGGTTGGGATGTTACGGAAATAAAAAAAGTATGTTTAAAAATACCAAATATAGTCCCAAACGAGTCTTTAGCTGACGAATATATTAATTACATTGATATATCGGCAATAGATAACACGTCTAAAAAAATAGTAAATGTTAAAAAAATTAAGGGGAAAGAAGCCCCCATCAGAGCAAGACAAATTTTAATGAAAGATGATATTTTAGTAGCCATAGTTCGACCTAATTTAAATTCTGTAGCATTAGTATCTAATGAATATGATAACTTGATTGCTTCTACAGGATTTTGTGTTTTACGCCCTAAAAAAAATATGATTAATGAAAAATATTTATTTGAAATTTCAAAATCAGATTATTTCATATGTAATTTAGTTTCGAAATGCAAAGGTGCAAATTACCCTGCAGTTAACAAACCGGATGTATTGAATTTGGAAATTCCAATACCGCCAATAGATTTACAAAATAAATTTGCTGAAATCGTTCAAAAATTAGAAGAAATTAAAGAAAAACAAATTAAATCAAAGGAAGAAATGGAAGAATTATTTAATTGTTGTTTATATACTACTATTATTGGTAATTTAATCAAATAATACATATTAAATTTTTATGTACTTTTAAAGATTAATTAAAAGGTATTATCATGTTAAAAAAGGAATTAAAATCAGAAATAAGCAAATTATGGGACAAATTTTGGAGTAATGGAATTTCAAACCCCTTAACGGCAATAGAACAAATGTCATACTTATTATTTCTAAAAAGAATGGAAGTAGAGGATACCAAAAAACAAAATGCTACGAAATATAACTCTGAATTAAACTATGTTTCAGTATTTAACGGCTATGAAAATTGTAAATGGTCAAAATGGTCAAAAATGGAAGGCAAAGAAATGTGTAAATATATTGATAATGTCGTATTTCCATTTTTAAAAGAATTGGGAACTTCTGATTCATTATATGGAATTTATATGAAAGATGCAACCTTTGCAATACCTAATGCTTCTTTATTGCTCGAAGCTGTCAACGTAGTTGATAACCTATACTTGGATAACTTAAACTATGACGTTAATGGAGATATATACGAATATTTGCTTTCAGAATTAAAAACTGCGGGTAAAAATGGTCAGTTTATGACTCCGCGACACATTATTAAACTTATGATGGAAATGGTAGACCCCCAAGTCGGAGAAACTATTTACGACCCTGCATGTGGTACTGCTGGTTTTTTAGTTTCTGCACATGAATATATTTTGGAAAAAAACAGTTCGAAAGATGGGGTAATATACGATGAAGAAGGTTATCCTTTTGACTATGCAGGTGACAAACTGAACGATAATGATTGTAAAACACTAAAAACAAAAATGATTTATGGTTCAGAATTTGACCAAACTATGGTTAGAATTGCGTTAATGAACTTAATGATGCACGGTATTGAATCACCTCACATATTTAGAAAAAATAGCCTGGTTGATTGTGAAGAAAACAAAAACCAATATAATGTAATATTAGCAAATCCTCCGTTTAAAGGCACGTTGAATAAAAAAGAGCTATCAAGTAGCTTTACAATTAATACAACAAAAACAGAACTTTTATTCCTTGAATTAATATATAATTTATTAAAAGGTGGAGGACGATGTGCGATTATTGTACCTGATGGTGTGCTATTTGGAAGTAGTAAAGCACATAAAAAGATTAGGGAAAAGTTATTGAATGAGTGTAGGCTTGACGCAGTTATTTCAATGCCCCCTGGAGTTTTTAGACCATATACGGGTGTTTCAACCGCCATATTATACTTTATAAAAGGAGAACCAACAAAAAAAGTATGGTTCTATAACATGACTAATGATGGATACACATTGGATGATAAAAGAAATATAATTGATGGAAAAGGGGATATTCCAGATATTATAAAAAGTTTTAAAGAAAGATACGATCAGGACGAAAACAACCGTAAGGGCAAAAATTTCTTCGTAACGTTTGAAGAAATTAAAAAAAATAATTATGATTTAAGTATTTTAAAATATACGGAAATTGAATATAAAATTCCTGATTACGATAAACCTGAGATTATAATTAAAAGAATTAATGATTTAGAAGATGAAATTAAGAAAAGTTTTGAAGAATTAGATGTGCTAATGAAAAAATAAAAAAAAGTAAGAAACTTTTGAAAAAAGTTTCATCAAAACTTATTCTATAACTTTAAACCCATCAGCAGTCCACTCAACGATAATAGGTTCAGTAGGTAACTCTGTAAGAGTTTCAAAGGAAACTTTTAAAAAAAGTTTCATCAAAAGGGGTTATTCAACCACTCTAAATCCTCCATCAACCCATTCTACAACAATAGGTTCAGTAGGTAACTCTGTAAGAGTTTCAAAGTATTTTAAAGCAGCTTCAGTTCCCAATCTATCAGAACCAGCTATATAGATTAACTTATAACTTTGAACTATAGTTGAAGAACCTGAAGGAATACTTATAACTTGTATAATTCCCCTATTTTCTCCAGGATTATCATTAGTTACCGGGATAGAGAATCTATCGTTGTAAACGTTAGCTATTCTGTTAGCTATTGGTCCACCTACGATAATTGTATCTCCATCTATTTCAGTATCGTCTGAATGTATATTTTCTTTTAATTCTTTTGCTAACTGTTTATCGAAGCTACTTCCGTAAACTACGTTTGAATTTGAAACTGTCCTTCTTAATGAGCTTGATTCTATGCTTGGTGAAGCATCTAATTTTTTATTGTTATTATTTCTGTTGTATGTTGGTTGTGGCTCAGGTTGTGGCTCAGGCGTTGGTTCTACTTTTTTGCCAGAAATTGGTAAGTAATCTATGTTATCTAATGAAATATTAAATATTTCATCACAGAAACCGTCGTTATCATTATCCGGAGTTATTTCAGAGAAACCTGTTCCGTTTGGAGTTGCCCAGTAATTACCGCCACCGTTCTCTTTTGTAGTATTCCAGTAATTTAAGTTAGAATTCTCAACATATACGTTATTACTGTTGTTAAATTTATTGAGATATATTGCGTTATTATTTGAATTTTCTAAATAAATACCAGTCTCATTATTTGAATTTACAATATTGTTTATAATGGGATTATTAACAGAATCTTCTAAATAAATACCCCAATTATTTGAATTTGCAGTATTATTTATAAGAGGAGTATTATCACAATTATCTAAATAAATACTATAATCATTTGAATTTGCAGTATTATTTATAAGGGAGTTATTAACAGAATCTTCTAAATAAATACCCCAATTATTTGAATTTGCAGTAGAATTTATAATGGGGTTATTATTGGAATAGTATAGGTAAATACCACAATCGTTTGAATTTGCAGTATTATTTATAAGGGAGTTATCATTAGAATTTCGTAAATAAATACTCCAATAGTTTGAATTTGCAGTATTATTTATAAGGGAGTTATCATTAGAATTTCGTAAATAAATACTCCAATAGTTTAAATTTGCAGTATTATTTATAAGGGAGTTATCATTAGAATTTCGTAAATAAATACTCCAATAGTTTGAATTTGCAGTATTATTTATAATGGAGTTATTATTGGAAACATATACGTAAATGCCATACTCAGTGTTTAAATTTGCAGTAGTATTTATAATGGAGTTATTATTGGAAACATATACGTAAATACCATAACATTCGTTCGAACTTGCATTATTAGTTATAACGGAGTTATTATTAGAATTAGTTAAATAAATACCATTATTATTGTTTGAATTTGCAGTATTATTTATAATGGAGTTATTATTAGAATTACTTAGAGAAATACCATTATTAATGTTTAAACTTGCGGTATTATTTATAATGGAGTTATTATTGGAATAGAATAAGGAAATACCATAATCGTTTGAACTTATATCATTATTTTTTACTGAACAATTTGAGCTATATGTCATAAATAGTCCATTACATACATTGGATAAATTCAAATTTTCAACAATCATATTTGAACAGTTTGCGAGTATTACCTGTCCAGCATCTTCTGGAACTTTTCCTGTATTGTTATTTTTATAGTAGTAAATTGGTTTACCATTTGCTGTGTTATTTAGTATCGTATGGCTATTATATTGTAATAAAGAACTTCCGGAAATACGAATACCCTTCGTCAATGAATTTTCAATAACGGTATTATTTTGTGAATTTTCCAATTTTATACAATAAATACTTGAATTTGCAGTATTATTTATAAGAGAGTTATTATTAGAATTATCTAAAAAAATACCATACTTGTTTGAATTTACAGTATTATTTATAAAGGAGTTATCATTGGAATAGTATAGGTAAATATCATACTTGTTTGAATTTACAGTAGTATTTATAATGGAGTTATCATTGGAATTTCGTAAATAAATACCACAATTGCTTGAATTTGCATTATTATTTATAATGGAGTTATTAACAGAATTAGTTAAATAAATACCATTAATGTTTGAATTTGCATTATTAGTTATAACGGAGTTATTATTGGAATAGTCTACATAAATACCACTATTAATGTTTGAATTTGCAGTATTATTTATAATGGAGTTATTATCAGAATTTTTTACATAAATACCATTATCACTGTTTGAACTTGCATTATTAGTTATAATGGAGTTATTAACAGAATTAAGTAAATAAATACCATTCTTTGTATTTGAATTTGCAGTATTATTTATAATGGAGTTATTATCAGAATTACTTATAGAAATACCATTATTAATGTTTAAACTTGCGGTATTATTTATAATGGAGTTATTATTGGAATAGTCTACATAAATACCACTATTACTGTTTGAACTTGCATTATTAGTTATAACGGAGTTATTAACAGAATTACTTAGAGAAATACCAAAATTGTTTGAATTTGCATTATTATTTATAACGGAGTTATTAACAGAATTACTTAGAGAAATACCAAAATTGTTTGAATTTGCAGTATTATTTATAATGGAGTTATTATTGGAATAGTCTACATAAATACCATTTTCCCTGTTTGAAATTACAGTATTATTTATAATGGAGTTATTATCGGAATAGTATACGAAAATACCATAATCGTTTAAACTTGCATTATTAGTTATAACGGAGTTATTATTAGAATTAGCTAAATAAATACCATTATTATTGTTTGAATTTGCAGTATTATTTATAATGGAGTTATTATTGGAGTTATATACGAAAATACCGAAATTGTTTGAACCTGCATTATTATTTATAAAGGAATTATTATTAGAATTATCTAAAAAAATACCAAAATCGTTTGAAATTACAGTATTATTTATAATGGAGTTATTATCGGAATAGTATAGGTAAATACCCTTATTAGTGTTTGAACTTGCATTATTAGTTATAAAGGAGTTATTATTAGAATTAACTAACCAAATACCATTATTACGGTTTGAATTTACAGTAGTATTTATAAAGGAGTTATTATTAGACTTTCGTAAATAGATACCATCACTGTTTGAAATTACAGTAGTATTTATAAAGGAGATATCCTTAGAATTATCTATAAAAATACCACACGTGAATTTCGTTATGTTAACGTCCTTTATTGTAATATTATTTACACCATCTGCATATATCGCTTTCCCCATATAATTACCGGATATAGTAAATCCTTTACCATCAAGTATTACATTATCACAATTAATAGTTATAGCACTATCTGAAACTGTTATATCATTAGCTAAATAATACTTTCCCGGCGTATCTATCGTATCGGGTCCAGATATCGGCGTATCTGCATATGTCGTATTGATTGCTAACATTGTCACCATTAGTAACATAAAAAATGCTATTTTATAATATTTATTCATATTATGCCTCCATAAATCTTATGAAATTAGTTATTTAATTAATTGAATATATAATTATTGATTTAAATCTAGACATAAATAAACTAACTAAATAGTATAAAAAAATAGAATATATATAAAAACTAAAAAAAAGTAGAAAATAAAATTAAAAATTAAATGTCCAATATGTTAACAACATCGCCCACTACAATAATTCCAGGAGCTTTTACGTCGCTGTTTTGCGCAATTTCTACAATGGTTCCGAGCGTTCCTTTAACCATTCTTTGATTATCTC
This sequence comes from Methanococcus voltae, assembly GCF_017875395.1. NCBI lineage: Archaea > Methanobacteriati > Methanobacteriota > Methanococci > Methanococcales > Methanococcaceae > Methanococcus > Methanococcus voltae. The sequence goes on from NZ_JAGGMO010000008.1 coordinate 17,705, forward strand.
TTGTACCATCCATTAAAATTGCAATAGGTGTATTTTCGTTTCTTCTTGGATTTTTTAACAATTTTTTAACATGATTTTCCAAATTAGAAATTCCCATTAATATAACAATCGTTTGAGCGTTTAAATCTTCCAATTTAACTTGCTTTTCATTTTCTGATTTATCTTCTGCTTCATGCCCTGTTACAACGGTGAAAGATGTTGCCACTTTCCTATGAGTTACTGGTATGTCGAATATCTCAGGTACTGAAATAGAGGATGTAATTCCAGGTATGATTTCGTAAGCTATCCCTTCTTTTTTTATTGCTAGTACTTCTTCGCCCCCTCTACCAAATACGAAAGAGTCTCCACCTTTTAATCGAACTACAAGTTTATTTTCTTTTGCTTTATCGACTATAATTTGGTTAATTTCGTCCTGTTTGTGTGAATGCTTACCTTTTCTCTTTCCAACGTATATAAGCTCAGCATCTTTGGATGCGTTATTTTTGATGATGTTTTCCCCAACTAAATCATCGTATATTATAACTTCTGCATTTTTTATTGCATTAATTCCCTTTAAAGTTATTAATTCTTCATCTCCAGGGCCTGCACCAACTAATATTACTTTTGAATTGTTTTTTTCCATAATTACACCTAATTAAAAATACAAATTAAATATTGTAATCAATTTACTTTATAATTCTTAATTTATTCTATATTAAGTTATTCTTTTATTTTTTATTTTAGTTTATTATAGTTTATTTTATTTTCCGATTTCCTGAATTTTATTGTATATTCTTTCATCCAGCCATTCTTTGTTGATGTATTTTTCATATACGGGCAATCTCTCGACTAAATTATAGCCCAATTCAGCACTAAATTTGTTTAATTCTTCGATCTCTGGCCAAGGCGCTTCAGGATTAACAAAATCTTTCGTAACAGGTGAAACTCCGCCCCAATCGTCAATACCTGCGAGTAATAATAATTGACCGGTTTCTTTATTTAAATTAGGTGGTACTTGAACAGAAATATCCTTTAAAATCATTCTAGAAATAATAATTGTTTTTAAAACCTCAATAGGCGTAGGTTCGGGGTAATTTTCCATAGCTATACCCTTTTTGGCTCTAAAATTTTGAACTATTACTTCTTGTATATTTCCGTATTTTTCGTTTATCCGATTAATTTCAAAAAGTGAATCCACCAATTCTTCTTTGGTTTCTCCAATACCTATTAAAATACCCGTTGTAAAAGGTATTTTCAATTTTCCCGCGTTTTCCATCATTTCAATACGCGTTTTAGGCAATTTTCCAATGCTATCTTTATGGGCAACTGTACTGCAAAGTCTGCTACTTGAATTTTCCAACATTAAACCCATAGAAGCGTTAACTTCCCGCAATGTCTTTAATTCTTCGTAAGAAAGTATCCCGCAATTTGTATGGGGTAATAAGTCCGTATTATTTAAACACCAGTCTTCAATATCATAGAGGTATTCGATGATATTGGCATAGCCCATTTTGTTCAATTCTTCCATTATTTTTGGATTTTCATCCACATTTTCTCCAAAAGTAAAAAGAGCTTCGTGGCAATTGTATTTATCCGCTTCCCTAAGCGTTTCCTTCATCTGTTCCTTTTTTAAAAGTGTGTAATTTTCTTCCCTAAATGTGCAGTAACCACAAATATTTCTGCACCAGGTACAAACCGGTATAAAAGCATTTTTTGAGTAAGTTATGACTTTATTGTTTATATTATTTACATTATTCTTGTTATTTACATTATTTTTATCGGCGTTATCTAATTTCGATAAATTTAATAAATTTTCTAAAATTTTTGTTGTAGATGTGGAATTTAAGATATTTAACGCATTTTCACGGCTTATCACACAATCACCATTACTGATTTTTATCAATTATGTTAAATAATTTTAATTAATTCTTATCAATTATGTTAAATAATTTTTAATTATTTCAATTTTTTAAATTAACCACCAGAAACTACAGGTAATATTCTTAATTTATCGTTATTTTGCAATATATCGTCATCGGACAGTATTTCCCCGTTTTTAACAATTAAAACGTCTTCTAAATCCATTAACTTAATAAGGGTATTTACATTACTATTTTCATTAATTTCAATTGTTTTTTCTTCATTATTGTAATTCACAATCACTTTGATTATATTATCCAAATTAATCAACTCAAAATTGTTATTTCCTATTTTATCATTATTCTTACTATTTATTTAATTTATTAACTTACTATCTATTTAATTTATTAAATTTATTTTTATTATTTTTATTATTTTTATTTTTTATTTTTTATTTTTATTTTTATCCTTTAAAAAGTTCAATAGTTCTTCAGTATCGCCCATCTGTTCTAATTCTTTTAAACTAAGCGCTGCAATTCTTTTATATTGCATATCTTTGTTTTCCAATATCAAAATTGAATGACTGTTGAATAATTTTGATATCTCATTGACTATTAAAGCTTTTCTTTTTACTTCTTCGTTGCTGGATTCTTGAATATTTGTAAACAACAAGTTTTTAGAGTTTTCCTTATCTTCCCCGAGCGCGTCAAAAGGTGCCCTAGTTGTTTCAGTTACATTAAACCCTAAATCGCTAAATAAGTCAAGTACGTTACTTTTAAAACTGTCTTCCTCAAATTGATTTTGATGGCTTTGATGGCTTTGATGATTTTTGGTCGATTCGCTGTTTATACCACTTACTTCATTTTTGATATTATCGTTGATATTAGGCTCGACGTGTTTTTCTCTGCTCGATATCTCGATATCTTCTCTTATAATGTGCAAACCCTTAACAAGTGGGACGTCCAAATATTCCTCAATTTTAATTGCAACTTCAGCGGACGGGTTTGCTTCGTTTTGCTCGTATTTGTATATAGTTTTCCTTGAAACACGGGATATTTCCGCTAGTTCGCCGACTGAAATATTCAACTGCTCACGGGTTCTTTTTAACACACTACCGTCGATATTAACGAAAAAACCGCCCCTATCGGCATAAACTACAGGAGGTCGCCCGGTTATCTGGTTTTCAAAAGTTTTTGTAGTTACTGCTTTTATATGGTGACGTTCATAAACTACTTCGTCTTCCATTGTTGAATTACGAGTTCTAGAACCAACTATTATGGGTGTAGCGGATACTATAGACGCTATTTTACATAATTCATCAGATTGCTGAGAGCTTAAGCTATCAATATTTTTTAACACTTTTATAAGCAATCTCGTGTTTCCCCTTCTTGCTATTAAATCAAAGCACGATCTGTCCAAGGATGGCTTTGAAATTACAAAATTATTTTCATATAGTATTTGAATACATTCTGATAATAATACTTCTCGCATTATAACCACGCTTTTTTTATATTTTATAAGTTACTTTACTGGTATAATCTGTAATTATTTATTGTATAAACTTTCATAAAATTCATAAAATTCATAATTCATAACATTCATAAATTACATAAAGTACGTTAAAGTAAATATATTTAATACAATTATAGTTATACTCTATATATAATTATATAGTTAATATTACGCTGGGTTAAACACAATTATAAATATTTTAGGTTAAATCATGGAAAAAAAGAATATCGATGACAAATTTATTGGATTAAAAATAAAAGACGCCATAATATTTAATGAAAATTTAAAAAAATATGTTGAAGTAAAAATAAATAAATCGGGAAAGGAAATTTACAAAATTGATTTTAATTCAAAAGAAGCAGTTTATGAATACAACGTAGCAATTTTAAAAGGATTGTATGGCTTAAATATGAAATTCCATAGCGATGCTTTGGTACCTACTCCAGTTAACAGATATACGTTTATTTATTACATAATATCTGAATTTTTAAATAACTTAGATACTTTAGATAAATCAGAAGATAAACCAGAACTAAATATTTTAGAAATAGGTACTGGTTCAGGGATTTTATCAATTTTAATGTCAAAATACTTCTGCGAATTAACCAATAAATGCGATAAAGATAATAAAGATATTGAATTAATTAACATGTATGCAACAGATATTAAAGAAGAATATTTAGAAATAGCAAGAGAAAATTACTCCAATAATTTAGATAAATTAAAATTACCAATTAAATTTGTTAATTCGCAAGGCAATTTAATAAAAAACATTTCAGAATTAAATAAAGAATTGAATAACAACAAGTATGATATAATATTTACCTATCCTCCATACTATTCAGACCATTCGGTCGCTTCTATACGGAGTTTTGGGGGTGCAGATGCCGAAAAGGTCGAGCTAATTGGTGGTGGTAAATATGGGGAAAAGTTTTCGGAAAAGTTAATTGAAGAAGCAAAAGACGTTTTAAATGAAAATGGAATTATTGCATTCATGTTTCCCGATAAACCCGAAGAAAGGCGTACTTTAGTTGAAAATAAAATTTTAGACTGCAATTTAAAGTTGGAAAAGTACGAAATTCAGTCTGGAAAACGTAAAAGACATATTATATTTGGAATTAAAAAATAATAATAAAAATAAACATAGCAATAAACATAAAAATATTAAATTAATGGCTTAATAAATTAATAAAATACAATTAAAATGGGATATTATGGAAAAATTAGATAATAAAAATAATAAAAATAATAAAAATAATAATGAGGATATAACCGAAATAAAAGCTTTAGAAGATAGATTAAAAGCTACTGGAACAGTTACAGTTCTTGGAGCGGGTCGCTTAGGCATTAGAGTAGTTATGGATTTATTAGAAGTCCATAGGGGCGGTTTTGAAAAAATACAAGTTTTTGACGGTGCAAAAATCGATAAAAACGATATTATCCATAGGAAATATGGTGCAAAAGTAGGGGACTTTAAAGCTAAATTTTTAGAGGATTTTTACCCTGAAAAAGTAACGGGAATTTCAAAATATGTGGATATTGAAAATATCCTCGAAATAGAAGGCGATGTTATAATATCCGTTATAGCAGGCGGGGATACTTTAAAAATCAGGGAATTAATATTGGATTACGCTTTAAAAAATAATAAACAATTTATATCTACAAATGGTGTTTTTGGAATTGAAAAACCTGTAAAAGTTGAAATGTCGCAAGACGCAAAAGGTCCAGTCGAATTTATGAAAAATATGCCAAATCATACCGTTGTTGGTACTGGGGGCTTAATTAAAGATGGTGAGCCAATTACACCATATACACTTGACAAAATGAGCGAATTAATAGTTAAAACTTCATTAAAACTTAAAAAATAGAAATTTTAAATATATTCTAATATTTTTTAAATAGATATATAAAAATTTAAAAAAAATTAATTTAATTAATTAACTTATTATCTAATTTAATTATTTATTTAACTTATTTGGTTTGAGTAGGTATGTAAGGTAATATGAAATCCACAAAGCTTTCTACGTTTCTTGTTTGGATGTATATTGTTCCAGTACCTGAAAATCTGTATACTAAACCTTCTCCACCCAATAAAGTTGATTTTAAACCGCCTACTTTGGTTAATTGGTAGTCTAATCCTTCGGTAAATCCTATTAAGTTACCGTTATCAACAACTAACGATTCATTGTTTAATTCAACTGTTTCTATTGCACCATAAGATGATAAGAATAAATCTCCTTCACCGTTTAATTTCATTAAAAATAAACCCTTACCGCCGAAGAAAGATTTAGCACCTCCAAATTTGGTGTCTATATCAATATTAGGGGATGAGGCTAAATAAGCTCCGTGTTGTACGTATAATGTACCATTTAATTTATGGTATTGTATATCCCCTGATAAAGAAGGTGCTAAAGCTAATTTACCAGAACCCTCAAAAGTGTTTAGGAATAAACTTTCGCCAACCACAGCTCTTTTTAATACGCCAAACAAGCCTCCTTTAGCTTGTGTTTTTATTTCCACACTTGGTTCCATGTAAACCATTGCACCAGTTTCTGTTACTATACCTTCATTGTTAAGATTTAGCTTTAAAATTGAATATGATGGACCTTTTTCGATAGAATAATCGTAAGCCATTTCTAACACCCTTAAATTTTTATAAATTAATTAATACGTTATTATTTATTCCATTTATTGTTTTTATCTTTTTTTATTTAGATTAATTATTATTTGTTAATTTAATTCAATAAATTAATAAACTAAATTAATAAACTAAATTTCTCCAATTCCAATATATATGTTATTGTTTCCAATTTTCTTAAAAGCTTCAGAATACAATTCAATACCGTATTTATCTGCAAATTCTTGCATTCTCTTTCTGCCAGTATCTTTAGTTCGTTCTCCAACTGAAACAAGTACGTAACTATCGTGAATTTTTTCACAAGCTAGTATCTTTTTTCTTTTGTACTGACCAACCCTTAAATCAAGGTTTATCATTTCAGGTATTTTTTCAAGGTGCATAATGGCTTGTTTTGCATCTTCAATTAACATACAGTCTTTTAAGTGCTCAAAGATTAATTTACTGCTTTCGTTATTTTTTATATCCTTTACATCTTTTTTAGCACTTGTTTTTTCTTTTGCATCAGATTTTTTTTCAATATTTTCTTTTTCTTTTCGCTCTTCCATTAATTTTTCACTCTTAATGGATTTGTCATTTGTATTGATGGCTAACCTATCCTTTTTATAGTAATTTAACTTACCACTTTGGAAATCTACGATTATAGACCTAGAAGCTCGGTTTATATCGGTAATGCCACCTTTTGCAAGATAGTTTAATTTTTTACCGATTAATTCTATCGTATCTTCATCTATTTTTTCAGCAGGAATCTCTGCTAATTCCTCGATTTTATAATACTCACTTAATATGGTATTATCAAATTTTTGAAGTCTTTGGAGGATTTTAATAGCCGGAGATGTGATATTTTTTGACTTTTCAAATCTTAAAGCTCCTGATATTATCAATTCGTCGTCATCGTTTGGTTCGATTATTCCGGGGGTGTCTAATAATTTTATATCCTTTGTAAGCTTAATCCATTGCTCTCCAACAGTTAAACCTGCAACTAAACCACTTCTAGCACTTTTTTTGCCCGTAAGTGAATTGATAATTGAAGATTTACCTACGTTAGGGTATCCTACTACACCTACAGTGCCAATGTTTTGAGGTTTGGATGAATTTGGATGGGAATTAATATTTGGATTAGGATTGGATGAGTTTTTAGCCTTATTTTTTGCATTAGCATAAATATGGAGCTTTATTTCGTCCCTTAATATTTTAGTACCTAACTTATGGGTAGCACTAACAAATACGACTGAAGCGTCAGGATTTTCTGCCATAAATTTCTTTTTCCAAACTTCTAAGATTTCTTTAGGTACTAAATCGGCTTTATTCAGTACATATATAAGTTTTTTACCATTGTGAATAATACTACTTTCTAAATCGTAGTTACGGGTAGTTTCGGGGTCTCTAGCATCTACCACTAGTAAAATAACGTCACATTCTGTTATTATCCCTTTAACCTTTAATTTTGTTGATATTCTAAGTGTTGATTTTTTCTTTTCCATGATTTCACCATAAAATTGATTAAATACTTTTATACATCTATACGTCCTTAAGTTATAAAGTTATAAAGTTTAATTATAAATTTATAAATTTCAAGTTGTATCAATTAAAATAGTAGCATATCATTTAAATAATTATCAGTGTAAATTATTGATAGAATTATTAAAATTGATAGAATTGGTAGAATCATATAAAAATAGTTATATAATATGATAAATAGATAAATAATCCATAAAATTATTAAAATCGGTGTAAAAATGTCAAATTTAAGAGCATTAAGAGCAAGATTAAGAGATTTTGTAGAAACTGAAGAGGGTTATTTTGCAGTTAATACATATCAACACCCAAATGACAGAATAATTGCATTTTTAAGGTACATTAATTTAAATAAACTATCAGAAGTGACAAATAAGGAAATTGACGAATTATTATGTATATATAATTTAAATAAAGACGATGTACGAATTAAATTAGACGAAAATGGAAATGAGTTGCAATTTATTAAAGTAGCAGATTCGAAAACTGCATACGATATATTACAACAAAATTATCCAAGATACGTTTATTATGATAGTGTAAACGACGTATTGTTGCACGCTATACCTTACGCCGATATAAAACAGATTATAAGTCCAAAAGACAGATTAATGGAAATAATAAAGAACCCCAAGACGCCACTGGAAGAAAAATGTAAAAGATTAGCTGAAAAGTTAAAAGAATGTGGTAAAAAGAATAATTTACCTATTGATTTTGATAACATGGGAGTTTCAGGCTCTACCATACCAAAACTTAACAATGAAGGTTCAGACATTGATTTTGTAATATATGGTATGAAATATCACAAAATAGCAAGAAAAATTTTAGAAAAATGCTTTGAAGATGAAGAAATTCCTGAAATAACGCCATTATCTGAAAATTTCTGGAAAAAAGCATACAATAAAAGAATTAAAGACGATACTCTTGATTACGATGAATTCGTATGGCACGAATTAAGAAAATACAATCGTGGCTCCATAAATGGAACAATGTTTGATTTACTGGCTACAAGAGAATGGGACGAAATAAACGATAATTATGGCGATAAATCCTATAAAAATAATGGTTTTATTAAAATAAATGCTAAAGTAAAAGACGATGACTATATGTTCGATAATCCAGCGACATATACACTTGAAAACGTAGAAATAGCAGGATACGAGGGAAATATAAATATTAATGAGGTTGCTGAAAATTCCTTAAAAGAGGTAGTTTCTTTTACCCATACCTATGCAGGTCAGTGTTTAAATGATGAAAACGTATCCATTAGGGGCAAATTAGAATCTGTGAAATCTTCCAATTGTGAAAATTACTACAGAATTGTTGTAGGAACTACAAGAGAAGCATTTAATGAGTATATTAAATTAAATAAGTAAATACTTTTAAAAATAAAAATAATAAAAAATAACATATATTATATATTTTTTAATTTTATATATTCTTTAATTTTATTTATTACTTTTAAGTTATTATTTTTTTATTCATTAATTTGTTTTATCTTCCTTTTTTCTATCAATTTCTTTTAATAACGGCGGGAACGGGTCAGATGTTGGGAATATATTGTAAAAATGGGCATAATCCCCATTTCCTTTGATATATTGTAAAAAGTAAGGTGCAACTTCATTTGGTGAACCCATGGTAACACCCCCCACGACTTTTCCATCCTCAAAGTAAACTCTATTAAAGCCCCTGTATTTTTCAAAGTAAGCTCCATGTACATTTCCAGTTTTTATCTCTTTATAATCATTGGTTTGAGTTCCAATTAATCCCAGAGGTATTTTTAAGCGTATTACTTCCATATATGGAACGGGTTTTAATTTAATCAATGTTTCTTTTAGTATATCGTTATGTATATTAATCGCGACGATGGCACCTTGCCTTGCAGAAATAGGCGTATTGCTCCTACCTATGGCATCACCGCAAGCGTATATATTTTCAACGTCACAACGAACCTTTAAGTTACTATTCACACTAAACGGTCTAGTTCCTCCAAATGCTATTAAATTGTACACGTTTTCGTCGTTTAGTAGCTCTTTAGTTTTGTTTTCATCTTTTATTATGTTAAAATTAATTATATGGTCTAAAACGTACTTTCTAACGTCGGGGTCGGTAATACGTTTTAATATATTGGAACGGACGTAAGTGCTAACTTCTGTACCTAATGATGAAAATACCGACGAAATTTCCGAAGCAGATATTCCACCGCCGATTACAATCATTTTTTCGGGCAATTCTTTTAATTTAACCAAATCAGAGTATTTATTGCATATTATTCCTTCGTAAACGTTAGGATATTCCATGCCTGTGGCGTAAACTACATAATCATAGTTTTGCTCTTGCTCCTTTTCAAATCGCTTATATATTACTTTTATGCCTTCTTTTTTTAATTTTTCAAAACTATTCTTTCTAATACTAGAATGGACTTCGTCTATTTTTTTGTTTAATGTTTCAAAGCTCATAAAGTCATTTAAAGTATATTTAGGCGCATTGGATTCTCCCTTAATTTCATTTAGCCGGTCTATCGAATCAGAAACTTCTTTAAGTGCGTTTATGTATTTACATCCGTAATTTAAACAGAGGCCTCCTAATTTATCTTTTTCGTATAAATCTACAGATATTCCCATTCTCGAAAGCTTTTTAGCACAAGATGACCCTGCAGGACCTGCACCTACTACTGCCACCGTTACATTTGATAAATCCATAATAACCCCCAATATGAATTTTTTATATTACTATATCATAATTTTATTTTATTATAATTTTATTTTATTATAATTTTATTTTATTATAATTTTATTTTTTTAGTTAGCAATAGTAATTATGTTAAAATAGATTTATAAACCATATGTCGAAATAAAATATAATTTAAAATATGGCATAATATAAAGTAATATAAAGTAATATACAATATTATATTTAGAAATTTATTAAACTTAATTGATTAAAATTACTTAATTATGGTACGATTATTATGGCAGATTTATCAAAAGAATTAAACGAATTAAGCGAAAAAGAATTAAAAGACTTAAAAAACATTAATTTAGGAATTTTTGGACACATCGACCACGGGAAAACTACATTGTCCAGCGTATTAACCGAGATAGCTTCTACTTCATCACTCGACAAGTTACCAGAATCCCAAAAGCGAGGAATAACTATAGATATGGGATTCTCATCTTTTAACCTAGTGAAAGAAGAAACAAACCAAAATTACATGGTTACGCTTGTTGACGCTCCCGGACACGCTGATTTAATTAAAACCGTTGTTAGTGCTGCGGATATAATTGATATTGCGCTAATAGTTGTGGATGCAAAGGAAGGGCCAAAAACACAGACTGGAGAGCATTTACTCATATTAGATAACTTTAAGATACCTACAATCGTGGTTATTACGAAAATAGATAATGCAAATAATGACGAAATTGCACAAACAAAGTTATTTATGAATTCCATACTTAATTCAACCCAGAATTTAAAAAATAGCGAAATTTTGGAAATTTCTGCAAAAAGCAATATCGGAATCGATAATTTAAAAAATTCAATAATGGAAAATTTATTAAAACTTGAAAAAGAAAATAAACTTGACAGGAACACTGATAATTACTTTAAAATGCCGTTAGACCACGCATTTCCAATTAAAGGGGCGGGAACTGTTGTAACAGGGACTATAAACAAAGGTATTGTTAAAGTTAGCGATGAATTGCAGATATTACCCATAAATATGGAAACAAAAGTAAGAAGTATTCAACGGTTTAAAAAGAGCGTAGGGGAAGCAGAAGCCGGAGATCGTGTTGGTATGGCACTACAAAACGTAGAAGCTAAACAAATATACCGTGGCTGTATATTAACTTCAAAAGATACTAAATTACAAATGGTTGACAAAATAGTAGCTAAAGTAAAGATTTCTGATATATTCCGATACAATTTAACCCCTAAAATGACTGTACACCTTAATGTAGGAATGTTGACGGTTCCTGCGAAGGTAATTACCTATAGAAAGGTTTTAGACCCTCAAAACAACAAAACCGAAAACTTAATTGTAAATCAAGTTAGTGCAGGACAAGAGTGCTACTGCTCATTTGAACTTGATGATAAGGTACTCGCAGAAGTTGGGGACAGAATATTAATAACAAGGTTAGATTTACCGCCTACTACGCTTAGAATTTGTGGTCACGGAACCGTAGAAAGTTTTGAATCTTTAAAAGAGTTGAATATTAAAAAAGAAGTTTTAAGGGACGGAACCATTAGAATAGAGAAAGGAAGAGTTAGCATAGAAAATTTAGCACCTTCAAAATCCAATGCCGAAAACTTAATCGGTGAAAAAGTCTACGTTATTGATAAATCGAAGAATATTGAAGAAGTTAAAAAATTATTGTCTGAAAATGATGTTATTGAATCCCAACGTCCTGAATATATTAAAGCCATCGGAAAGATTAAAGGTACTTTCGGTACTAAAGGGGTGCTTGTAGCTGATTTTGATGCAGATATTGGCAATAGGGACGTTGTACTTTTGAAAAGGCTCAGAAGGTGGGGCTAAATGAAAGATAATGGATGTAATTGTAATATTAATTGTAATATTAATTGTAATTTTAATGGTAACGATATCTCCGAACAAAGCCCTTCAAAAATAATTTTATTTGGAGAACATGCTGTTGTAGATGGATATCCCGCTATTTCAATGGCAATAGATCTAAAAACACACGGCACTATTAAAAAATTGCAATCTGATAAAATTAAAGTAAATTTGGAAGATTTAGACGAAGAAATTGAAATTAGTATTGGAACAGAAGAAGAAATAAAAAATTTTTTAAATTTGGATATTAATAAAATTGATAAAAACGTTAAATACGTAGTTTGTGCAATCAAAAATACTTTAAACTACCTAATCTACTTAAAAAATAAAAATAAAAATGCCCCTGTTGAAGATATTAAGAACTTGATTGTTCCTTTTGAATTATCCTTGCATTCTGAAACGCCTGTTAGTTGTGGACTAGGCTCTTCAGCCTCTGCAGTATTAACCACTATCAAATTAGTATCTAAATTATTGGGTAGTAAGTTATTAGGTAACGAGTTTAATTCGTTATCTAATCTCAAAATGGCAGAAATCGCATATAGTGTTGAAAAAGAAATACAGGGTAGGGCAAGTATAACTGATACTTATACGGTTTCAATGGGTGGTATTTTAGAAATAACTAACAATGGGTATAACCCTAATAATTTAAACAATGAATTTGTTGAATTTATAAAAACTTGCAATTTCTTAATAGTTTACGTTGAAGAAAGAAGCAGAAAAACCGCCGAATTAGTCCAAGAGGTTGGGAGTAATCCTAAAAAAGATGAAATATTTTCTAAAATTGGACAAATAATCTTAAAATTAAAAACTTGTGACGATAAAATAGAATTTGGTAATTTAATGGTTCAAAACCATATGTTCCTAAAAGAATTGAATATATCTACTGAGAAAATTGACCAAGTCGTAGAATTAGGTTCTAAATATGGATTAGGTGCTAAATTAACTGGTGCAGGTGGCGGTGGTTGTGCAATAATTCTCTTAGATGAAAATAGCTCTCATAAGAATGAATTAATTGATAATCTTAAAAAAATATCTGTTAAAGGAATTTTTGAATGTAAAATGTACTTAGAATAATAAATAATATTTAATATAACATTTAATATAATAAAATAATAATATATAAAATAAACAAAAAATAATGAATAATATATAAAATATAAAAATTATTTTTTATTACTTATTACCCTCAGGGAATGTTTTTTCGATTTCCTCGCCGTGAGGACAAGTTTTAGGTTTTTTTATAAATTCGTAAAGTTTTTCAATTGTTTCGTCACTCATCGAGTGTTCTAATTTGCAAGCTTCCTTACACGCTTTTTCTAAATCCAAGTCCAAACAATCAGTTAAAAAGTGTTCAATAATCCTATGTTTTCTTAATATTTTTCTTGCGATTAATTCGCCTTTTTCATCTAATTTTATTCCTACGTAAGGTTCGTATATAATATAGCCTTCACTACTTAATTTTTTAGCCATTCCGGTAACTGCAGCGGGTTTAACGCCCAATAAATTTGCTAATTCGGTTGTTTTTACAGGTCTTTGTTCTTTTTGTGTAAACATATGAATACTTTCAAGATAATCTTCAATGTTTGGAGAAATCATTAAATCACCACCGTGGGTGTGTACTTTGTATATTTAGCATATTTCACATATATTTGTAATTCATAATTTATAAGTCGTAATTCTTATTACCTTACATTTGTATAAAACGTGGCATGTGGATTAATAATATAAATTAATAATTAATAATTAATAACTAATAACTAATAACTTAATAAATTACTAATTAATAATTCGGGTAATAACAAATGCTGAAATCATGTTACTTATGTATATCTATCGTTTATAGTATTTAAAGTTTTAAACCAAATTAAAATTTTTAACCAACATTAATTAAGTATCTTTAATAAATTATATATAGTAGGAAGTACATTATATATTTAAGTTAGTTTAAATTATTTAATTATAATAAAAGTATTAAAGATTACTAGAATTATTATATTAATAAAATATTACTGAAATTATTAAATCAACTGAATTAACGCCCATAAATAATAAAACATCAAGGGTGATTTTATGGAAAGTATTTTATCAAAAAACCCAGGTTCATACACGGTATTAGAAGTAAACGGTGGAGCTTGTAGGAAATTTTACGAACTCGGAATTATTCCAGGATGTAAATTGACTGTATTAAACAAAAGTCAGGGTCCTTTATTAGTCAGAGTGGGAAACAGTAAAATAGCTATCGGTCGAGGAATGGCTGATAAAATTATGGTAAAATAATACTATAAAAATTTAAGATTAATTTTTAAAACTTTAGAGTTTTACAATTCTAAAATTTCATAGATGTGATTGATTTCCCCTGACATTATATCTATTTTATGCTCTTTTGTCATTTCATTACCTTTATTAAATAATAGGTCATTTAATTCTAAGATAATTGAACTTTTGTAATTATATTTATAGACTAAATCATACAATGATTTTTCAAATAGCGATTTGTAAGGTTCTTCTGAATGTACTAATGAATAATGCTCTGATTTTTTAGAATCTAAACCTGAAATATGAATATTGGAAATTTTTGAAGTATCAACTTTTCTTAAAAATTCTTGCACGTCGGCATTAGCATGTACGAAATCAAGTGTAAATCTTAATTTTTCGTATTTACCTAAATAGTAATTTATTTCTTCAGGCGTTTTGCAGAGTTTATTTAATCCTTTCGGGGAATTTTCAATAGATAGTATTATTTCCTTTTTTATCAATTCGTCAACTTGCTGAACAGATTCTAAGTCGCTATATTCAATGTACTCATTAAATTTAGAGCAAAGCCTTATATAATTAGTTAAGTATGCGTATTCTTCATTAATACGAGGTAGTCGTTTAGCACTTCGTTGACCTGCATGAAAAACCATATGTTTTGCACCATAAAATTTTGCAACGTGTAAAGCCCAAAAGGTTTCTTCCAAGGTAATATTTCGAAGATTTTCATTCGTAGATGCAGGGTTTAACTCCAAATAAGGTGAATGTATACTTAAATAATCTATTTTAACCATTTCTTTTTTTAAATTTCTCAAATAGTCTTCATCATACCTATTTTTCCAAAATTCTGGATTTTCTACCACAAATTCAAAACATGATAATCCCAATTCCCTAACTGCATCGATTATCTCTTCGATAGGATATTCCCAAAAAAATAACGATGTAACCCCAATACAAGGTTTTGAATTTTTTGATTTTATTAATTCAGACATCTAATCCCTCTTTTCAGTGTCTTATAATTATAAATTACTAAATTCTGTATTGATATGTTGTATTCATAATCTTGTAGTATAATATATGAAAAATAGGTAATATATAACTTATGAAAATTAATATAAAATATGGTAAACTACTAAAAAAAATAAAAAAATAGAAAATAAAAATAGAAAATAAAAATAGAAAATAAAAATAGAAAATAAAAATAGAAAAAGTTAAATTATAAAATTAAATCATAATCATCTAATTCTGAATAATCCATTATTCTGTAATGTGTTTCAATTTTTACCGGTATTTTGTTAACGTTTAAGTATGCAAACGGATTTGTGCCCCCTAAAGTTACATAACCTAGCATTTCGCTTTCTACTCGTATGCCACATAAATCATTATTTGGTTTGCCATATTCTAATATTGAATTCCAACCTAAATCTTCATAAATTTCTTCAATTTTTGATTTTGAGAACATTGGTACTTTCCTAATACCTGCCAATATGGTGTTTTTACCGTCTGATTTATCAAAAAATACTTCGTGAGGGTCTAATGAAGTACCTTCATAGGAAATAGCTTCTATAAATCTCATTTCGGGGCGCTCTAATAAGCCCCCATAGTATGGAAGTACAGGGATTTGATTATTGAGGAGTATGCCGTCGAAAGTTAATGAACAGATTGTATAAATATTTAAGAAACCATTTTTAACATCTTTTTCAATCTTTAATTTATTGGAAATTGATAAATCTTTTTTATATACTTCTTTCAATAATTTTAAAACATCTTCTTCATTTTCGATATGATTTAAATCTATTTTTGCCATATTTACGATAATTTGACCTGATTCATTCTTGATGTCAAATTTTACTTCGTGCATCATTGAAATCATTTTTGATAAAACTGGTTTGACATTATAATCTTTTAAAACGTTCAGACGTTTTAAATCTTCGATATTACATATATCATAACCCTTTGTATTAGATTTACCGTAGTTTTTAAACTTGTACTTGTTTAAAAAGTCGTCGGTCACTTCTATTGGTTCAATGATGTTTTCTTTAGGCACTTGAATTTTGGGATTATCTATTATGGTGGTACTTGGGTCAATTTCTAAGGTATAACCTAGCTCTACGGGTGGGCAAAGCGGAGTAAGACCTCCTATTAAGGCTACACCTATTTCTTCATCATTTAAATTTATCCCTAGTATGTTGTTTTCCCCATAACATATTACTGATTTTAAATCATCTTTTTTCAAAAGCTGTTTAAAGTCATTCAATTTTGATTTTGGAATAACTCTAAAGTTGGCAGGTATGTAACCTTCGCCATTTTCCATTACGCCCAAGACATCTGTCTTTTTTTGCATTATGAACGCTATTAATGGGTCTACGGATGATTTTTTAAATTCAATAACACCTTTAAAGTTAACAGGCTCGCCATCTTCGTATTTAACAACTCCCCCGTGTTTTGGCATAGGCATTATTCCATTTTTAATTAAATAATTGTCAAAATTCACATTACATAGTGTTTCAACCTTTAATTTTGAAACATTACTTGTTATTTTACCAGTTACTTTATCGGTTATTTCATTTGCCAATTCTTCCATTTTTAAATAATTTCCAGTGCTAAAACCTTTCATAAAACTAGATAAAATTAAATCTTTTAATTTATCAACGGAATTATTTCTTAAATTTATATCCTTTATATTATCGTTTAAATTATCCTCTAAATCAAATATTCCTGTGTTTATGATTATTGTTTCTGGATAGTTATTTTTTATAATTTTATCATATATATTAGCGGAAACAGAACCTATACGGTGGGCTACATTGGCTTTTTGTAATTCTTCAGTTCCCTTTTCGGTTATAATCCTGCCAGAATAACCCACTCGCTTTGTTAGTTCTTCGTCATCCATAGATTGTAAATGGTATCTAACCGCACGCTCTCCTATCTCGTATCCGCGTAATTTTAAATCTTCGGCTATTATCTTAGCCCCTATTGGTTTATTATATTTTGAGAGTAAATTCAAAATAGCAATATTTAGGTTTTTAGTCATTTGTGTCCCTCACCTAAATTAAAATTATATAATAAGTTGAATATGTTTAATTTGTTATATATAACTATAGATTTTAAATTGGCAAATTTTGTCTAAAAAAATAATGTAAAGGAAACGAAATAGAAATGATAAAAATAGAAGAATATAAACTAAGTATAAAATAAAATAGAAATAAACTAAGTATAAAATAAAATAAAAATAAAATAAAAATAAAATAGAAATAAAATAGAAAATTAATTAAAATTAATTGTTATTTACTTAATTAGGTAAGCTATCTACGATATCAATGCTGTTAGCGATTAAAATACCAGGGTAACTTCTCAACATGATTTTTCCTTCTACTTTAAGTACTGAACCAGCTTTTATGTCCTCTTCGTTACATAATACTTTTGTTTCAGGACCTACTCTTATAAATAATGGTGTATTAGCACTTGTATTTATTTTTATGTCGTATACTCCATTTTCATCTTTTTCTGAAATGTTTACGATGGTTCCGTAGGTGTAACTTGGTAATTCATATTCTTTTATTACTTCTACGCTGTTAGCGATTAAAATACCGGGGTAACTCATCAACATGATGTCGCCTTGTACTTTAATAGCTGATCCTTCTTCAATTTCCCCAGAGGTAGTTATGATTTCAGTTTCATTTGTTACGCCAATGAATAAGATTGTGTTTTCACTTGTATTTATTTTTATTTTGTAAGTACCGTGTTCGTCTTCTTCTAAAATTTCTATAATTTTACCGTATGTATAGTTATCTTCTAATTCAGTTGTTTTATTTTCATCTGTGATATTATTTGAATTATTAATATTGTCTACATTATTTGAATTGTCTGTATTATCGTTATTATCATCAGTATCTTCAGTATTAAATCCGAAGAAATTTAAAATTTTATTCCAAATGTCTGCTAATAAGTTAGATAATGTATATTCGTTATTTGATTCTGTTTCATCAATTTCTGCACTTATCAAAACTGGTTTGATGTCTTCAGAGCTTGAATTTTCCGAGGTTGCAAAAACTGGCACAGTGAATAAAGAACCGATTACCATTAATAGCATTGCAAGTTTTTTTATATTCATTTTATCACCAAATAATACTATGCCTTAAAAATTATATATAAATAAAGTTTATGTAAGGAATTGACCGAACAATGTGAATGAATAAAAAAAATTAAAAAATAATAATTAAATAAATAGTATGATAAAAATATACAATAAATAATGTAATAAATAATGTAATAAATAATGTAATAAATAATGTAATAAATAATGTAATAAAAAATAAAAAATAAAATAAATAATGATTTAATTTCTAACTTTTTTAGCAACTACGATGTAATTACCTGTTTTTATATTGTTGTAGTGGTGCCTTTTAGCAGCATGGTGATGATGACGTTTTCCACTGTTTAAAGACTTTTTATTTTCTACGGAGAAAATACCTAATATTTCAAAGCCTTTTTCTTCTAAGTAGCTTACATATCCTTCTAAAGTTAAGCTATTTTCAAAGGTATAGCAAATTTTTTCTTTTTTAGTTCCCGTAAAGCTAAACATATTCCAGTCTATACCATCAAAAGCTTTTTTAGTAGCGTATTTTTTACCGATATTTTCAGGAAATGCTTGTTTATTTGCAAATATGCCGTTTAAAGCTGTCGCTTCACAAATTTTGTCAATCACTGCTGGGTTTTTACCCCCTGGATTGTATGAACTGAATATTAAATCATAACCTTCTGAATTTGAATCATCTAGTGTATCTACAAAGTTATCAGTAAAGAAGTTACCTGGTATTGTTGATACTCTATCAGAACCGTATTCTTCAATGTATTTTTTTGTTTCTTCACAAACTTCGGGTAAATCAAATACTTTACATTGAGAATCTTCATTTAAGTATGATAACGCTATACCATACAAACCGTGACCGCCTGCAACATCTAAAATGCTTTTAGCGTTTTTAATGTCTTCAAAGTGTTTTAAATAGTCAATTGTTAATTTTAATTCGCCCGCCCTACAATCAATTGCCATTCTTTTAATTATATCTGGGAAGAAAGAACCTTCTTCAGTTTTTAATTCTCCGGACTTCAAAGTTTCTTCTAAGTTAATCCATCTGTTTGCTCTTTCACCGTAAGTGAAGAAAGGAGCTAATGAATCTATTTTACTATATTCTGAATTTGAACTCAAATATGTTTTTGAGATTTCAGTAGCCTTGTAAAATACATTTTCTGAATTATATGCTGGGTGATAAACCTTTACTAATCCAAATTGTACTAAAGCGTCTAATATGCTTTCTAATAAATTATTATTTGGTTTAAATCCTTGCTCTTCAAACCATACAGCGATTTCTTCAAAAGTTTTAGGTTTTTCTAAGAGTTCAAAGACATTGTACTTTAAGCAGTACTTTAATAAAAAGAACTTTCTTAAACCTAGGTAAGCGTCTTCAAAAAGGTCTTCGATTTGTTCAGGTCCAACTTTAGGGGTTTCCAATACATTTTTAGCCATTTTTTCACCATTTATTATTGTATTATGCCGTAATAAATATATTATGTTGTAATAATTAATAATTCAATAAATAATTAATAATTCAATAATTTGCAATAAATCCATATAAATTTGTAAGATACAAAAATATTATTTAATATGATTTAATTATTGATATTGAAATATTAATTATTATCTTATTTTCTTAGTAACGATTATATAGCTTCCCATCTGATTATTCATTATTTTAGGGTTACATTTATAACTAACTTCATTTTTAACGCTTCTTCTTTCATCAAATGAATATATATCTAATAATTCAAAGCCTTTTTCTTTCATATAACTTATATATCCATCTAACGTTAAATCGTTTTTAAAAGTATTGCTTGCTCCTTCTTTTCCAAGTGAGGAAAATGAAAACATATTCCAATCAATGTTTTCAAAACTTTGTCTAAGCTTGTATTCGTCTCCGATTCCTTCTGAAAATATTTGTTTATTTACAAATACACCATTTGGAGCCATTGCATCGTAAATTTTATCAATTACTTCAATACTTTTACAACCAGGGCTATGGGAAGTAAATACTAAATCATATCCTTTTGAATTTGAATCGTCTAACGTTTCAACAATCGTACCTTTGTAATAGTCACCGGGTGCAGTAGTTACTCTATCAGAACCGTATTCTTCAATGTATTTTTCTGTTTCTTCGCAAACTTTTGGTAAATCAAATATTTTACATTTTGAGTCTTCATTTAGGTATGATAACGCTATACCATACAAACCGTGACCGCCTGCAACATCTAAAATACTTTTAGCGTTTTTAACTTCCTCGAACTGAGATAAATAATCAATTGTAGCTTTTAATTTACGGGAACGGCAATCAGTAACCATTCTTCTAACTGCTTCGCTGAAAAATGATTTTTCTTTTAATTTAGGCTCTTTTCCCATAAAGGTATCTTCTAAATTAATCCATTTTTTAGCTCTGCCTTTGTATGTAAGTAGTGGCGATACAGAGTCTATCCCACTAAATTCAGATTTTGGATTTAAGTAAATATTTGCAATCTCTGAAGTTTCGTAATAAGTTTCTGCACTGTTATGGGATCGGTTGTATCTATTTATTAATCCAAATTGCACTAGTGCGTCCAATAAATTTAATAATAAGTTATCATTAGGTTTAAAACCCTGTTCTTCAAACCATATTTTGAGTTGTTCAAAAGTTTTTGGTTCTTCTAGGAGTTCGTATATATTGTATTTTAAACTGAATTCCATTAAGTAAAATTTTCTTAAACCTAAATATGCTTCTTCAAAAAGATTTTCAATGTGTTCGGGTCCTAATTTTGGACATTCCATTACGTTTTTGCTCATTTTTCCACCTAAATTTGTTAAGTTAATTAAATTAATAAATTAATAAATAATATTCTACGTCACTTATTGATTATTGCCCTATTTTTTTAGCAACGATTATATAGCTTCCCATCTTGCTATTCATTATTTTAGGGTTACAAGCATAGCTTAGCTCATTTCTAACGCTTTTTCCTTCGTCAAGTGCGTATACGTCCAATATTTCAAAGCCTTTTTCTTCCATATAACTTATGTATCCCTCTAACGTTAAATCGTATTTAAAGGTGTTATTAATTCTTTCTTTCTCGAATCCTGAAAATGAAAACATATTCCAGTCTATATTTTCCAAACTCTGTTTAACACGGTATTTATCGCCAATACATTCTGAAAATACTTGTTTGTTTACAATTAGACCATTTAAAGCGGTTGCTTCACAAATTTTATCGATTATTTCATTAGTCTTACAACCAGGGCTATTTGAGGTAAATATTAAATCATAGCCTTTTGAATTCGAATCATCTAATGTATCTACAAAGTTATCTTTAAAGTAATCCCCAGGTATTGTAGATACTCTATCAGAACCGTATTCTTCAATGTATTTTTTTGTTTCTTCACAAACGTGTGGTAATTCAAATATTTTACATTTTGAGTCTTCATTTAAGTATGATAAAGCTATACCGTACAAACCGTGACCGCCTGCAACATCTAAAATACTTTTAGCGTTTTTAACTTCATCAAAGCTTTTTAAATAATCGATGATAGATTTTAACTTACCTGCTCGGCAGTCTAAAACTGTTATATTAACTAAATCAGTGAAAAACGATTTTTCTTTCACTTCTAGCTTTTTTTCTTTCAATGTATCTTCTAAAGTAATCCATCGTTTAGCTCTGTTTTTATACAGTAAAAAAGGTGAAGCTTTGTCTATTCCACTATATTCAGACTTTGGATTTAAATAAATATTTGCAGCTTCTGCAGTCTCATAATATGTTTCGCTACTATCGTAAGACCGTTTATAGCTAGTTACCAACCCAAACTGGACTAAAGCGTCTAATATGCTTTCTAATAAGTTATCATTAGGTTTAAAACCTTGCTCTTCAAACCATACTTTAATTTCTGCAAAATTTTTTGGTTTGCTTAAGAACTCGTACATGTTATACTTCAAACTGAAATATAATAAAAAGAACTTTCTTAAACCTAAGTAAGCATCTTCAAAAAGGTCTTCGATCTGTTCAGGTCCCACACTAGGGGTTTCTAATACATTTTTAGCCATTTAAACGCCCCGATATATAAATTAATTAGTTAATAATTAGTTAATAATTGGTAAATAATTAGTTAATAAGTAATTAATTACGATCATGTATTAATTAAAAGTTTTAAAATATCCGTAATTAGATTATACGATAAGATTGATGATATAGATAATAATGATAATATTTGTAAGATTGACAACATTTATATTGCTAAATAATTAATAAATAACATTATATTAAATAATAACTAATTTAATCAAATAGAAAAAATAAGTAAATGGAGATTTTATAATCTTTTACTTATTTATCTTTTTTAATTTAAATTTAAATTAACTTAGTTTAACTTATTTTAGATTAGTTAAGTTTTATTAAGTTTTATTTGGTATTATATTCATTTATAAGTCTTCCAATTTTTCAAATCCCAAATTCTTATTGGAAAGTCCTTCATATGCTGGTTTTCCAGTGAAGAAAGTGTATACTTCATCTGCTTTTTCAACCGGGTCAATATCTTCAAACTGTTCTGGATAAAGTACCTTACCTATGTAGTAGGAATCTGCTATTGCACTAGCTTTGTTAAATCCATACCAGCAGTATGGGATTAACCTATAGGTTTTACCGTTTTTAACGGCATCTAAATTGCCAAATTCTGGTCTTTCCAAATCTTTTAAAACTAAATCCATTGAAGCTGAATTTATGAATAAATATTCTGGATTCCAAGTTACTAATTGCTCGTCACTTACGCTATAAACCTTACCGGTTTTTGAGATATTGTATGCTACGTTATTAGCTCTATTGTTAGCGCCTAAATATTCAAAAGGCATCCAATGTGGGTCAGTTGTAGTTATACCGTGTCCCCCACTGTATACTCTACCACCAATGTAAGTAGTTGGATTTTTATCAGATTTTGAAGCTCTAGTTTTTAAATCGTTTTTGTATTCTTCCAATTTATTTACCACAGCATCTGCTCTCTCTTCTTTACCCAATACCTTACCCATTACTCTTAATGATTGAGCATATTTTTCATTTTGGTCTTCGGAACCTGTTGTATCCATGAAAACTACTACGACAGGAACACCTATTTTCTTTTGTATTTCATCTGCTAAATCAGCTTGATACCCTAAAAATATCATATCGGGATTTGCAGCAATGATTTTTTCATAGTAATAACCAGAACCTGCTTTACCGACCACTGGTAAATCTGTTAATTCAGGGTTTGCTGCGACGTAAGGTAATGCCATAGAACTATTTTTATTACCTTCTGCAACTTCTACGCCGACTACCTTATCGGCTGCATCTAAATAAACTATTTCTCTTAAACAACAACCTAAACCAATTACTCGGCTTACGTTTTTTGGTACCTGAACTGTTCTACCTGCCATATCTGTAACAGTTATGTATTCTGTAGATTTATCTGCATCTAAACCTTTAGGGTCTAGATTATTGTTCCCCTCGTTACTTTTAATGTCATTCGTTGATTCAGTACTATCGCCAATACATCCACAACTCATTGCTACGATTGTTATCATAAGTACATTAAAAGCCATAATAAATGATTTTTTCAAAGCTTTAGACATTTTATCGTCCTTATATTATTTCCTTATATTTTATAGGTTTTATATTAGATTATATTAGATATATTAGATTATATTATATCATATTTTGTCGTATTTGTCGTATGATATTACACATTTTAGTTTAAAATTTACTCATTTGTCTACTTATTATAATTTCATATTAATAACAAATAGTTATGTGATTGGTAATAATTTTTTATAATTTATGAATTAATATTCATACAAATTAAGGAATAGTATTACTAATTAATATAATTTGCGATATAATCGTAATGAAAAAAATAAATTATAAAACTAATATAAATTATAAAGCCAATATAAAATTAAACATAATAAAGATAACAATTAACAAGTTTAAATCTTGAAAAAATCGAAAATACATCTAAAATTTATAAATAGATGAAATTGTTAAAATATAAAGCATGGATAATAGCTAGGTGTATATATCATGATATATGGCATTATTTAACCTCCCATTTTCCGAATTTTAAGTTATAGTCGGAAAGTTCATTATATACAGGTTTTCCATTGAAAAAGGCGTGTATTTCGTCTGCTTTTTCAACTGGGTCAATATCTTCAAACTGTTCTGGATAGAGTACTTTACCGATATAGTAAGAATTTGCCAAAGCATTATCTTCATTAAATCCATACCAGCAATAAGGTAATATTGTATACATTTTATTTTCAGATACTGCCCTTAAACTTTTAAATTCTGGTCTTTTTAATTCCTTTGATATTTTAGGTACTGTAGCAGAATTCACAAAAATATATTCGGGATTCCAAGATATGACTTGTTCTTTGTTTACCGTACAATCGTTACTTACTTCTGAGATATTATATGCAACGTTGTTTGCCCTATTGTTTGACCCTAAAAATTCAAATGATGGTAAATGTGGATCAGTCGTAGTTAATCCAGTAACTCCTCCGAATACTCTGCCTGCAACGTAAATACTAGGATTTTTATCGGACTTTGTAGCCCTATTTTTTAAATCTTCTTTGTATTCTTCCATTTTATTTAATATTTCTTCAGCTCTTTCTTCTTTATCCAATATTTTAGCCATTAATCTTAAAGATTGTGCGTATTTATTATTTTGAGTGCCCGTACCTGTAGGGTTAATATACGTAACTACTACGGGTATACCCACTTTTTCTTGCAAATCATCTGCCGATTCAGAGTTAAAACCTATAAATATTACATCAGGCTTTACTTTTATAATTCTTTCATAGTAATAATTAGAACTGGCTTTACTTACCGGGGTTAAATCCATTAATTCCTTATTTGCAGCAATATAAGGCATTCTAGTACCTACTTTTTTATCGCCTTCTTTTACTTCTATGCCAACGACCTTGTCTTTAGCACCTAAGTAAACTACTTCTCTTAATGAAGATCCTAATCCAATTACTTTATTAACTGTTTTTGGAACCTTAACAACTCTACCCGCCATATCGGTAATTTCGATATATCCTACATTTTTATCTAAATTGTTTTCAAGGTTATTGATTCTATTATCTTTAGTAATGCTATTGTTATCATTTTTATTGTTATTTTCATTTATTACTGAAGGAGCTGTAGCTTCACCAGTACATCCACAACTAATTGTTACTATTACAAGCATAAATATACAGAATAGTATATTTTTTGGCTTTTTTAAATTTTTATCCATAATGTCCTCCCAATCATATGATTTGTTATTTTATCTTTCGAATTTTTAAATATTATTTAAGTAATTAATTAAGTGTACTTAATTAAATAAAGTTAATATATTTAAGTATAGTTAAATAATTTAATAATACTTAATATTACACTAATAGGATATAAATTTTACTATTAAATCATACTTTGCTAGTATTAAAAATAACAAATAAAAATATTAAAAATATTAAAGATATTAAAAAATAGAATAAAACTCATATTACTAATAAAAAAATAGAATAAAAAATAAAAAGACGATGATATTAATTATTTATTAATTATTTATTAATTGTTAGTTAATTATTCAATATTATTCAATATTATTTAAGTCTAATTTCTTAAATCCGCCTATTTTTCCAGTTAACTCGTCATAAGCTGGTTTTCCATAGAAGAATGTGTATATTTCGTCTGCTTTTTCAACCGGGTCAATATCTTCAAACTGTTCTGGATAGAGTACCTTACCAATGTAGTATGAATCTGCTATCGCAGTATCTTTATTATACAAGTACCAACGGTATGGCAATACCTGATAAACATTATTGTTTGAAACTGCACCTAAGCTTTTGAATTCTGGTTTTTGGAATTCTTTTGAAACTTTATCTATTGAAATAGAACTTATAAATATATATTCTGGGTTCCATTCTAATAACTGCTCTTTACTTATAGCCATACCTTTACTTTCATTACAAAGGTCATATGCCACGTTATTTGCTTTATTATTAGTGCCTAAATATACTAATGGTGGCCATTTTGCGTCTGTTGCGGTTAATCCATTTATGCCCTGGTATGCTCTACCACCAAGGTAAACACTCGGGTTATTATTAGATTTTGAAGCTCTTAGAGCTAAATCTGCTTTATATTCTTCAATTGTGGTTAATATTTCTTCTGCTCTTTCTTCTTTATTTAATATTTTACCCATTAATTTTAAGGATTGCGTATATTCCTCATTTTGAGCTTCTGTACCAACAGGAGC
Organism: Methanococcus voltae; assembly: GCF_017875395.1. Classification (NCBI taxonomy): domain Archaea; kingdom Methanobacteriati; phylum Methanobacteriota; class Methanococci; order Methanococcales; family Methanococcaceae; genus Methanococcus; species Methanococcus voltae. Next base: position 44,372 of record NZ_JAGGMO010000008.1, read on the forward strand.
TGTATAAACTACAACTACAGGAATTTGTAATTTTTCTTGCATATCATCTGCTACATCAGATTCATATCCTATGAATATAACATCAGGGTTTATTTGTAAGATTCTTTCATAATATTGTTCAACATTACCAGATTCGCTCACAATAGGTAATTTCATTAATTCCTTATGTGTTAAGATATACAATGTTCTTAAACCTACTTTATCGTCAGCTTCTAATTTTTCTACGCCGACTACTTTGTCACTTGCATTTAAATAAACTATTTCTCTTAAAGAAGAACCTAAACCAATTATTCTAGTTACATTCTTCGGAACTTGAACTGTTCTGCCCGCCATATCTGTAATAGTCATATATTCTGCAGTTTTACTTGCGTCACTACCTTTAGCATTTGCGTCAGTATTATCTGTAGTCGATACAGGCGTCAGTTCAGTAGCTCCACTTGTACAACCACAACTCATTACGATAGCTACAACTGCAAATATGCTAAAAATCGTAACTAATGATTTTTTCAGTGTTTCATTCATCTTATCTTCTCATATGTTTTATATTTTGAAATCTAAGTATACACTAATATTGTCACATATGTGATATATATAACTTTAAGATTGGTAAAGAAAAGTTTAATTACAAGTCAAAAAGTAATACTAAGTAATAATGGGTTAAAGAACTTAGAAAATAAAGTATCACGCGGGACATAAAAAACCATTAAAAAGTAATAACGTAAAAAATCATAAAATAAAATATAATAAAATAGGAAATTATAATAAAATATAAAATAAAAATACTGTTCCCAACAACTAAAATATAGAACAATTTACTGGATTAAAAAAATATAGAATAATTTAATAAAATATTTTTATGATTTTTATTATTTTATATCCAATTGTTCAAATCCTAAATTTTTCTTAACTATTTCGTCATATACTTCTCCACCATTGAAGAATAAGTATATTTCATCTGCTTTTTCAATGGGGTCAATATCTTCAAACTGTTCTGGATAAAGTATTTTTCCGATATAATAAGAATCTGCTATCGCAGTACCTTTATTGTAGGAGTATAATCTGAAAGGAGGTACTTTATAAACGTTGCCATTTTTAACGGCACTTAATTCTTTAAATTCAGCTTTTTCGAAACCTTTTTCAACCATACCAAGCGCAGTAGCAGGTATGAACATATATTCAGGGTTCCAGGTTATTAATTGCTCTTCACTTACTGATACACCTTTACTTGCATTATCCATTCCATATGCTACGTTATTAGCTCTATTGTTAGCACCCAATAATTCGAATGGTGGCCATCTAGGGTCTGTGGTGGTTATACCGTTTGTTCCGTAGTATGCCCTACCTGGGATATATACACTAGGATTTTTATCAGATTTTGAAGCTCTTGCCTTTAAATCTGCTTCATATTCATCCATTTTATTTATTATTTCTTCAGCTCTTTCTTCTTTATTTAATACTTTACCCATTAATCTTAATGAGTTTTCATATTTTTTGTTTTGTTCTTCTGAGCCGATTGCAGTGGCATGAACAATTATAACAGGTATATTTAATTTAGATTGCATGTCATCTGCTATTTCTGCTTCTTGATTTCCCAGAAATATTACATCAGGATTTGCTGCAAGGATTCTTTCATAATATTGCTGTGTTTTACCTGCTTTACTTACCGTAGGTAATTCTGCTAATTCAGGGTTTGCCATCATATATGGCATTCTCATACCTATTTTTTCATCACTTTCTACTTCTTCTATGCCCATAACTTTATCTTTTGCACCCAAGTAAACTATTTCTCTTAACGTACATGCTAAACCTATTACTTTATCCACTTTTTTTGGAACTTGAACTGTTCTGCCCGCCATATCTGTAATAGTCATATATTCTGCAGTTTTACTTGCGTCACTACCTTTAGCATTTGCGTCAGTATTATCTGTAGTCAATACAGGCGTCAATTCAGTAGCTCCACTTGTACAACCACAACTCATTACGATAGCTACAACTGCAAATATGCTAAAAATCGTAACTAATGATTTTTTCAGTGTTTCATTCATCTTATCTTCTCATATGTTTTATATTTTGAAATCTAAGTATACACTAATATTGTCACATATGTGATATATATAACTTTAAGATTGGTAAAGAAAAGTTTAATTACAAGTCAAAAAGTAATACTAAGTAATAATGGGTTAAAGAACTTAGAAAATAAAGTATCACGTGGGACATAAAAAACCATTAAAAAGTAATAACGTAAAAAATAATAAGATAATATTTAATATAATGGTGTAAAAAAATCATAAAATAATAAGATTAAACACTAGTAAATTAAAAAAAGAACTTAAAATATAAAAACTAAAAATAAACCTATAAACCTATAAAATTATAAAATTATAAAAAAAATAAAAAATAGAATGGATTAAATTATGCTTCTAATTTACCGTATCCGCCCATTCTATTTGCTATTTCTTCGTAAGCTACACCGCCATCGAAGAATGTATATATTTCGTCTGCTTTTTCTTCAGGATTAATGTCTGCAAACTGCTCCGGATAGAGTACTTTGCCAACGTAGTAAGCATTTGCTATTGCAGTATCCTTGTTAAATGCGTACCAGCAGTAAGGTAATACTTTGTAAACTTTACCGTTTTTAACTGCATTCAACCCTTGGAATTCAGGTTTTGCTAAATCAGCTGTAACTTCATTCATTGAAGCCTCACTTACAAAGATATATTCAGGATTCCAAGCTACCACTTGTTCTTTGCTAACTTCTTTACCTTCACTAATCTTTGAAACGTTGTATGCTACATTATTAGCACCTAAAAATTCAAATGGTGGCCATCTAGGATCTGTTGTTGTAATTCCGTGAGCTCCGTTGTAAGCCCTACCTGCAACATATACGGTTGGGTGAACTGTAGCTTTTGAAACTCTAGATTTTAAATCATTTTTGTATTCTTCCATTTTGTCCAATACTTCGTTGGCTCTTTCTTCCTTATCTAATATTTTACCCATTAATCTTAATGAGTCTTCGAATTTTTTATTTTGACCTTCTGAACCAATTGCTGCAGTATAAACAACTACTACAGGAATGTTTAATTTACTTTGTAAATCTTCAGCTGCGTCTTTATTATTACCTATAAATATTATATCAGGGTTCATTTTAAGAATTGCTTCGTAATTATAGTTAGCCCCTGCTTTACCCGCTACAGGTAAGTCAATTAATTCAGGGTTTGCTGCTAAGTATGGTAATTCAGTACCACAAGGGAATTTATCATCGTCAGATTTTGCTTTAACACTTTCTCTCATTTCTATTGCTATTACTTTATCTTCTGAATCTAAGTAAACTATTTCTCTTAATGAACAGCCTAAGCCGATTATTCTATTTATTTCGGTTGGAACTTCTACAGTTCTGCCCGCCATATCTGTAACAGTTATGAATTCTGCATTTTTGGTCGTTTCTGCACCTTTATTTTGATCTGCATCGCCACTGGTGTTTGCACTATCAAGGTTTGTTGTAGGGGCGGTATTTCCACCGATACATCCGCAACTCATTACAATAGCTACGACCATAAAAACACTGAAAACCATAACCAATGATTTTTTTAAAGTTTTATTCATAATATCATCGTCTTTTTTTGGTTTTAATTAGTAATTTATTTTATTAATTTTTAATTTATTAATTTTTAATTTATTAATTTTTAATTTATTATTTTATTATATTGCACTCTATTCTAATTTATTTTGAATGCGTAATAATAATTATCTATAATTTATGAATTATTATTCATACAAATTAAGAAATAGTATTACTAATTAATATAATTTACGATATGATATTATTAAAATCAATATATTCTTATATTTCTATATTATTATTTAAGATTATATTGGGGTTATTTACCAATATTAAGACCATTTTTTACCCTTTTATTTAAAAAATTTAGTAAATGAATGGAATTAATCAAAAAGTATATAATTATGAAATATTAAAGTATATTTTATAACTTGGAGGTGCATTATGTCTAACAAAATACTAAATGCTTATACAAGCATACCACTAGTTGCAAGAATGTTGGGTGCATTAGCTATTGGTTTGCCTATTGGTTTGGCGATATCTTTCTACGCCCCTGATTTAATAAATGTTATTAGTGCTTATTTATCACCGTTTGGTACTGTTTTAGTAAACATGCTTAAAATGATTGTTATACCTATCATATTCTTCTCATTAATTGCAGGTGCTGCAAGTATACCACTCGGTAAACTCGGAAGAGTAGGTTTCAAAACTATTTTATGGTATTTAATGACTTCATTATTCGCGTCATTATTCGGTGTTATTGTTGCAATGTTATTTAACCCAGGTGTTGGTTTCACACCGCAAGAGGTTGCAAGTTCAGTTACACAAGTTGGTGTTCAGCCATCCGCTGATATCATTGGTATATTATTAGGAATGTTTGCAAACCCATTTGCTTCCCTTGCTCAAGGTAATTTCTTGCCTATCATCGTGTTCGCAATTTTATTTGGTGTTGCTACAAGATTAGTAGCTGATAAACCACTCGATGAAGAAGAGTCAAAAAGGGCATTCTCATTGATTGATTTCGCAAAAGCTGTTAACTCATCAATGTTTAAAATTGTTAACTGGGTTATGGAATACGCACCAATTGGTGTTTTAGCTTTGACAATTGTAAACTTCGGAACTTACGGTTCTGATTTATTAGGAAGCTACGGACAAATCGTTATTGGTATTGTTCTTGGTATTATTGGATTAATAGCATTCGTATACTCTGGATTAATAGTCCTCATCGGAAGAGAAAATCCATTAAAGATATTCAATAAAATTAAAGAAGCAATGGTTACTGCATTCGCTACAAGAAGTAGTGCTGCTACATTACCAGTTTCAATGGAAGTTGCAAGAGATGAATTAGGCGTAAAAGAGGAATTAGCTTCATTTACATTACCATTAGGTGCTACAATCAACATGGATGGAGTTTGTATCCACTTACCAATGTGGGCTTTCTTCGCAGCAAACATGTTTGGTATCCCGATGACAATTGATTCAATCCTTGTAATGGTTATTACAACAGTTTTAGCTTCAATTGGTGCAGGTGGTGTTCCAGGTGGAAGTTTAATGCTTTTATTCATTATTTTAGGTACTATGGGATTAGCTCCAGAACAAATCGCAATTGTTGTTTCATTGGCTATCGCAGTGAACCCAATTTTAGATATGTTCGAAACCATGAACAACATCACAGGAGATTTGGTTATGACTTACTTAGTTGGTAAAACCGAAGGCTTAGTTGACGAAAACGTTCAAAAAAAGTTATAATTAGTATTTAATTTATTAATACTAATTAAATATTAATTAAAATATTAATTAAATACAATACTAAATTATAATCTGTCAAAAATAAAATAAAAAAAATATTAAATAAAATAACTAAAATATCTAAAATAACTAAAATAAATAAAATAAAAAATAACTATTTAATTTCTTTTTTTAATTTCTTTTTAAAAAGTTATAACGCATACTGCCATATATGAGAATTCCAAACCATTTTCTATGTTTTTAATTAATTCGCCCAATTTATATGTGCTTATTTTTTCATCAGGATATGATAAATTTTCGCAAATTGTAATTCTTACATCTTTTAAATGGTAATCAACGTTTTTAAGATTAAAGCTAACATTATTTTTGTTTAACATGTATTCAACATCTTTTTTTATGTCACTCGGTAAAAATATTACACTGTGATTATTTATTACCATATTATATAGCAATTCTTGATTATATTCTTTACCGTGAAGTGTTAGTATGGCATAATCGTCCCAAGATATTTTTAACCTTGCACAAGCTACCTGTATTGAAGAAATACCGGATATAACTGATATATCCTTTTTATCCACGCCTAAATTTAGCATAGTTTTTAATAAACCGCTAAAACATGGGTCGCCAGTAGATAAAATACCGATATCTTTATTTTTAAATTTATCATCAAAAGCTATTTCTTTTAAAGTTTCTTTAAGATTTTTGGATAAATAAATTATTTCTTTAGATTCTAAATCGTTTGAATTAATGGAATCAATTGATTTAATTGACTCTATACTTCTTTTGCTACCTACTAGAATATCTAGTTTATCAATTGTATTTAGTGCTTTTAGGGTTATCAAATCGCTACTTCCTGCGCCTATTCCTATAATATAAATCATATTTTCATCCAACGGCATAATCTTTTTCAATTTTTTAATTAATTTTTAATTAATTTTTAAATATTACTTAATTATGTAGTATAATCTATGATATAATCTATGATGTATTCTGTAGTATAATTTGTAGTATTTATAGTATATTTCTAGTATAGTTTATTCTATTTTTTTATCTTTTTATAACTTTAGATTTTATATTCAAATTTAATGATAGATCCTTGATAAACTCATCGATTATATGGTTTATATAATTTTACAAACATATTATTATACACACTATAAATTATGAAATAATTATGAAATACCTAAATTCATATGAATTATAAGTCATACGATAAATACGATATAAAGCACGAGGTGTCAGGGTATGATACACCGAGAATCTCAAAATTCAGACTCTAATAATAGAGCACTAAGTGAAAAGGGATATTTTATTACCGTATACAACAGCTTAACAAATACTATGGAAAAATTTATTCCATTAGACAAAAAAGCCATAAAGATGTATATTTGCGGACCTACGGTTTATGATTCGTCGCATTTGGGTCATGGTCGTACGTACGTATCTTTTGACGTAATAAAACGATATTTGGAACATAAGGGTTATAACGTTTATTTAGTCATTAATTTTACTGATATCGACGATAAGATAATAAATAAGGCTAAAAATCTTAAAATGGATTGTAAAAATATTTCTGAAGAAAATATAGACTCATTTTTGATAGACATGCTTTCCTTAGGTGTAGAACCTGCAAATGTGTATCCTAAGGTTACACAATCAATCTCTGAAATAATAGATTTTATAGGTGTATTAATGAAAAAAGAGTACGCTTATAAAACAACAGATGGAATTTATTTCAACGTTAGGAAATTTAGGGAGTATGGTAGGCTTAGCAATGTAAATATAGATAAATTAAAATCTAAGACTAAGGCCAAGACTAAAGAAGATGTAGATAGTGAAAGTGAAAATAAAAATAAAAATAAAATTGGTAAGTCAACAACCGAAAAATTAAATGTAGAAGATTTTGCACTTTGGAAGTTTAACGAGCCAATTTTTGAAGGGGATATTTGTGTAGAACCTGCATGGGATAGCCCTTGGGGTAAAGGACGCCCTGGTTGGCACATTGAATGCTCGGTAATGAGTGCAAAGTATTTCGGAGAATGTTTCGATATACACGGAGGCGGAAAAGATTTAGCATTCCCACACCACGAAAATGAAATAGCTCAAAGCGATAGTTATTTTGAAGCACCTTGCGTCAAATATTGGATGCACACGGGTTTTGTTAGGGTAAATGGGGAAAAAATGAGCAAAAGCCTTGGAAATTTTGTAACCATTAAAGATATGTTGCAAAAATATAATAAAGACACCTTAAGATTGTTCTTTATCCAAAGACATTATCGCTCGCCTCTTGATTATTCAGACGAGTCCTTGACGCATGTACAAAATACATTAGATAAATTTGAGAATGCAATTAAAAAATTAATCTATTATTCAAAAGATTCTGAAGTTAAAAATAAGTTATCAATAACTGATGTAGAATTTATGAATGTACTATACACCTGCAGAAACAAATTTTATGATGCTATGGACGATGATTTTAACACCGTTGAAGCTATTAAAGTTCTTTACACACTGGTAACCGCTACAAATAAATATATGGCGGAATTGGAAAATTTAAAAAATCCTAATGCAAATACATCCATTATAATCCAAGCTTTAGAATTTTATAGGGATGTAGGGGAAATATTTGGCATATTTGGAGATTTAAAGATTGATTGTTATTTAAATTGCTTAAAAAGATATGGTTACGAAGAAGAAGTAAGAGAAAGTAGTGCCTGTATTGATAAAATAGCAAAAGCGGAGTTTAGCTTTGCTAGTGCGGGAAAAGTAGACGGCTTAATGAAATTAGTAATTGAGTTACGGGAAGATTTACGCGCCAATAAAAATTATGAAATGGCGGATAAAATAAGAGATAAATTAGAAGAATTAGATATTATCTTGGAGGATAACCCGAAAGGTACTCGATGGAGCATTAAATAATAAACTAATAAAAATAGAAAAGTTATCCAATTTATCCAATTAAATAAATTAAATAAAATAAATAATACTTAATAAATAAAATTAAAAATAAGGAAAAGGAATTTTATTTATTCTTGTATTTCTTTTTGTATTTGTATTTATATTTTAATTTTGTATTTTATTTTTTAGTATTTTTACAATTTAGTCTCATTTAGTCTTTTTTCAACTAATTCTTTACCGATTTGAGCTAATTTATATTTTTGAATTTTACCACTTGCTGTAAGTGGATATTCTTCAACCATAAAGACGTATTTAGGCACCTTGTACCTTGCAATTTTGGTTATTGCGTAGTCCCTTATATCTTCCTCGGTTAAATCTGCACCTTCTTCAAGAATTACGAATGCTCCAACGATTTCACCGTATTTTTTATCAGGGATACCTGCAACTTGAACATCTTTTACGCCGTCCATTGTATGAATAAATTCTTCGATTTCCCTAGGGTAGATATTCTCTCCGCCCCTGATAATCATGTCTTTTATTCTTCCAACGATTTTATAGTACCCTTCATCGTCTTGTGTTGCTAAATCTCCACTGTGAAGCCATCCGTCTTCGTCGATTGCTTCAGCGGTTTTTTCCGGCATGTTATAGTATCCTTTCATTACATTGTAACCTTTACAGCAGATTTCACCGACTTGGTTCCTACCGAGTGTTTCGCCTGTTTCAGGGTCTACAATTTTTACTTGACTGTGTGGTAGAGCCACACCTACGGTGTTAACTCTTTTATCAAGGCTATCCGTAGCCTTAGTTTGCGTAAACACAGGTGAAGCTTCCGTAAGTCCATAAGCAATTGTAACTTCGGACATATTCATCTCTTCGATTACTTTTTTCATTGCTTCTGTAGGGCATGTTGAGCCTGCCATAATACCGGTTCTTAATGAACTGAGATCGAACATCTTAAACATAGGGTGGCTAAACTCTGCAATAAACATTGTAGGAACCCCGTAGAGTGATGTACATTTTTCTTTTTGGACTGCTGCAAGTGCAAGTAATGGGTCGAATAATTCAAGCATTACGAGGGTGCTACCGTGTGTTAAAACTGCCATAACCCCCAGAACTATACCAAAGCAGTGGAATAAAGGAACTGGTAAGCATAGCCTATCTTTTTCGCTATAGTGCATACTTTCTCCGATATAGAATCCATTATTAAGGATATTTCTATGCGTAAGCATCACACCTTTTGGAAAACCTGTTGTTCCTGAAGTATATTGGATATTTACCACATCGGTATTTTTAACTTGCTTTTTAGCTTCTTCAAGCTTATCATTTGGCAAGTGTTTACCTAATAACATGATTTCATGAGTATTATACATACCCCTATGCTTTTCAGGTCCTATATACATAATGGTTTTTAAATGAGGGTAATTTTCGCTGTTTAACTCCCCTCGCTTCTGTGTTTTCAATTCAGGTATTAAATCGTAAACCGTTTCAATGTAGTTCACATCCCTAAATTGATCTACGATTGCTAAAGCTTTCATATCGGATTGCTTAAGTACGTAGTCAAGTTCGTGACTTTTGTAGGCAGTGTTAACGGTTACAGCTACAGCCCCGATTTTTGCGGTTGCAAATACGAAAGTTAACCAGTCTGGTACGTTTCTTGCCCAAAGGCCAACGTTATCGCCTTTAGATATACCAATCTCTAAAAGACCTTTCGCCATCATATTAACACGTTCGTTAAATTCTCCGTAGGTAAATCTTAAATCTCTGTCTGGATAAACCATAAACTCTTGGTCAGGGTTTTTTGATACCATTTTTTCAAAGAATTCACCGATTGTTTCTTCTGTAAATAGATTTCCATAATCTAGTGGTGCTTCCATGTTTTCATAATAAACATTTCCTGTTTTTTCGACCATAACATCACATTTTAGTTGGTTAATTGATTAATTGTCTAGTTTTTATTATTATTTCTTATTAATTTATATTAATTTATATTAATTCGTATTAATTCGTATTAGTTCTTATTTTAATTTACATTATAATTAGCTTAATTAATTTGGATTGAAATTGTAAAATTAAGATTGTATAATTGATAATGTAAAAATGTAAGATGTAAAAAAGCAGAATTTAGTTGTTATTTAGTTGTTATTTTATTATTCATAAAATATTAATATAATATTTAATTTTTATCGAGTTCTATGTAATGTTCCATCAATTGATTCCTTATGTCTTCTGGTATAGGAACTGATTTTTGTTCGATAAAATCAAAATGAACAACTACTGCTTTACCTTTTACACACAATACACCGTCTTGCCAAGCTTCGTGATATAAAGTGAATGACTTATTTCCTATTCTGCTAACGTAACTTCTTATTTGAACGTTTTTACCCAATTCCATTTGGCTAACAAAGTCAAAGTCTGTGTGAGCCATTATAAGTTTCCAATCTTCGTGTTTTGTTGATAAATTTGGGGTGAACATCTTGAAAAATGGATTTCTTGCTTGTTCAAACCATATTGCTACAACGGTATTGTTTATGTGGCGCAACCCATCGATATCGCCAAATCTTGGTTCTACGGTTATTTCATACATAATATACACCAATTTAAGAATTTTACTAAGTTTAATAATTTTTTAATTTTTAATTTTTAATTTTTGGCTTTAATTTTAATTTCTTTAGCATTTTATATTATTAATTTTCCTTATACTAAATTCCCATAGTATTTACAATGGTGTATATACAACCGCTAAAATCTTTGAATTTTGGTCTTTAGCGTGTAAGTTGTGAGGTACGATTGAATCATAGTATATGCTATCTCCTTTTGCTAAAACATATACATCTTGTCCGTAGTTGATTTCAATCTCTCCGCTCATAACATATATAAATTCTTCACCTTCGTGGGAAGATAATTCAATTTCCTCATCTGCTTGTGGATACACATCAATAATAAATGGTTCCATGTGCCTATCTATTTTACCCGCAGCTAATGAATAAAAGTTTAATTTACTTTCTTCTTCGTTGGAGTACGTTTTTGTTCCTGAAAACCTAACAACATTTTCTGATGCACCAAATCTTGATACAACTGGTCCGATTTCAGGCAAGTCGTCCAAAAAAGTACCCAACCTAACGCCTAAAGCTCTTGCAATTGCGATTAAAGGTTTTAATGAAGGTATCAAATCGCCGTTTTCAATTTTCTTGAGCAATTCAACATCGTTACCGCTAATTTTTGCAAGTTCTTCAATAGACATGTTATTTAATTCTCTAACTTTTTTGATTTTAATTCCTACTTGGTTGTTCTTTTCTGACATACTTACCCTCTTTTTACTTGGAGTACAACTTAAATTTTTTGTTTTGTTTTTATATTTGTATATTTTACGCTATTTTTAATTTATCCATATTTGCATTTATTTATTTATTTATTTATTGTTTTAATTTAGTTGTACTCTTCTTTTAGTCGGATATCTCCGATTTTTTACAATTTTGCCTCGCGTGAGGTTTTGTACAATTTGTACAATTTGTTTGTTTTTTCATTTTGGACCTTTTCCTTATTTTTTATTTCATTTAATTTAGTTACTTAAGTTATTTATTTAAACTATTTATTTAAACTATTTATTCTTTACTTAAGTTTACTAAAATTTTTTAGATATTTATTTTATTGTTAGATTTAATGATTGGTTTATTTGCATTAATTAATTGATACATATACATAAACCAAAACATTAAATTTAAAATATATCTTATTATTTAAAAAGTTAACGGTCAAAGGTAGTTTTGATACGATAAAAAAGTAAAAAGAGTACTAAAAAAGAAAGGTTTCTACGTATAAATTAAAATTAAATAAAAATACATAAAAAAAGAATGGTATTAAAGTAGTACGGCAATTCCAACTGCGAAAATACCCAATAATATGTAATAAAATCCTTTTATATTTGCATGTTTTGGGTTAATCAGTAAAAGCATAGATGTAGCTATAAATACACCTGCTGAAAAAGATATCAAAGGCTTAACGGGTAATTCCGGTAATATCCAAAGCCCTGCAAAAGTTCCCAGTACGGTTGAAAGAGAAACGATACTTCCAATCAATAAAGAGTACGGTCCATAGTACTTTTTTAAAGGTGAGAATAATGCAAAACCTGCAGGTAACTTGTGCAATAGTATTGCAAGGTACAAAGACATTCCCAAACTACCAATAAAGGTTAAAGCAATTACCAAACCGTCAATAAACGCGTGAATAAAGAATGAAATAGGGTAAATGTATTTAATTCTAACATCTACATTTTCATATATTTTTTCAAGGCTGGAAATGTTTTTTTGAATTATTTCTTCAGGTAATTTAACGGTTGTCTTTAAAACCATATCTTCCTTATTTATTTTTGAATTTATTTCTTCGCAATCCACACAAGTATTTGAATTAATATTATCGATTGTACAGTTTTTACTATTTTTTAATTCCTTTTCATCGTATGACTTATTTAAATTGTCATTGTAATTTTTATTACCTTTACGGCCTATACTTTCACTATGATTTATATCATAGTCTATTATTTCAATAATTTTGTTTGAAACCTTATTTTTAAATTTGCCCAATGAATTATCATTTTTAATATTTTTAATATTTTTAATATTTTTTGCATTGTTTTCGGCATTTTTTTCATTATTTAATCGATTAATGACGTGTAATTGATGATGTACACCCAATTTTCTAAAATACTTTTCAAATAATATTACAAGTGTTATACCCAGTAACACATACAATGTAGAATATTTAAAGTACCCCTCAGGTATCATAATAAATATGCTCGCCCCTAACAAAAATCCCCCTGCAAATAGCTCATAATTTTCAGATTCCTTTAAAAAGTTGGTATAATACGCCAAAAATCCCCCAAAAATCATTATGAAAAATGCTATTATTGCAACATGTATTCCTTCATTGCTTATCAAATCTATCATTGTAAACACCCATAATATAATCTATATACTTCAAGTTTTTTAATGTTATTTAATCTTTTCTAATATGGTTATTAGATTATCTAATATCAAAGGTATAATATTATAAAATTTATAAAAAAATTATAAAAAATTATAAAAATTTATCTAATTCGAATAAATCAGGGTAAATTCATGATAAATGTTAGATGTTCTAATATTAATATTTAAGCATACTTAATATTATTAATTATACTTAAATATTTTTAATAAAAATAAAATATCGTGATTTAAACGATTAATAATAGTATAATTTATTATGTTGTCACATTACGCATTTTTGGTCATCGATACGGTTATCGTATAAAACTTACTCAAAATAATATATTTTAAAAATAAAATTAAAATCATATGTAAGAATATATAATTAGTATATTAATTAAAAATTTTAATTAATATGTATTTTTATGTATTAGTTATTTAGTATTTTATTTAGTATTTTATTTTCTTTTTTATTTTTTACAGTCTATTACAATAGAAGTTATCTATCGTATAATTATATCTATTTTAATTATATATACTTAGTCATCTTTTTTCATGTTAATAGTAATTGCATCTACAGGACATTTTCCTACGCATATTTTACAGTTGTGGCAGTCTGAAACATCAAAAGCATAGAACTTGCCGTCTTTGTCTTTTTTCCATATTCGTGGCCCTTTAGGACAAGCATAATAGCACTTTTCGCAACCAGTACACTTTTCCTTATCAACAATTATTTCTACGGACATAATTATCACATTTATATCTTTTTAGGATTTTATTTTAGTTTTATACGTATGCCCACCATAGGTATCAACCATTTTAAATCTTAATAAGATATGCCCATAATATAACTTATCATTTTATTATATATTATTTATTGCATTTTATCCATATTGGTGCATAATGTACATAATATACATAATATATTTATTCTAAAATTTATTCCATGACAATAATTTAAATAAGATAAAATTAAAAAAATAAAACTAATAAAAAATAAAACTAATAAAAAATAAAAAAAATAACAAACAAAATGTAATAAAATTGGTGCAGCTATGGAAGAATACAATTACGAATATGATTACAAAAAATATGCTAATAATAAAAACAGAAGCGGAAACAAGGACAAACACTACAAAAGATGTACAATGATATTGTACAATTCTTACGATAAATCAAAATGGCACGAAGCTCATAAAAGAGCAATAGCTAGAGCAGCGCCAATTTGCACAGCTTTTGATTGGAATTTAGCAATATATGATTTTCCAGTAGATAAAATAGAAAATTTGGAAGGTTTAGAAAGCACCAATACTGAAAAAGACGTTATAAAATTAATTGAAACTACCATAGGCGGTTCAGGTAGTTATTTAAGGAATTTGATTGATAATAATAGATTCATTGTAACAAATAAGTATCAAGCACAATTTGGTACGCCTATAGCTACAACTTCAAAGCCTGACGCTAAAAAGTTAATAACTCCAAAACAAGTGCTTCAAGAATTACAAAAAAAGCCTTGTGGTGTATTTATTGGGCTAGGAAGACACGGTTTACCTAAAGATGTGATGAAAATGGGTCATTATGAGTTAGATATCACCGAAAAAGGTTTATCACTTGAAACTTGCACTGCAATAGCTTCAATACCTTCAGTACTAGGTACTATGGCAAAATACGAATAAAATGACAAAATGACAATCTATTACATCATACCAACAATATAATAACAGTATAATAAGTTAAAAAAGAAAATAATATGTAAATTATATAAAATAAATAAAAAATTAAAAATTAAAAATTAAAAGGCGAAAAATTAAATATAACACAATAATTAGATGTAGATTAAGATTTAATTAACTAAATAATAGTTAAATAAATAATTAAATAAGAATTAACTATTATAGTTAATTATTTAACGTTAATCGAAACAATCGGCTTTACGCCTTTAACTTTTTTATCAGAGATTTTTTTGTCGATTAATGCTAAATCGTTTAATTTATCTTCTATTTCAACAGATATTTCTTTTACAAGGTCAACTGGGTCAATTGATGAATAAACGTATGGTTTTTTGCCCAAACCTTCCCTGTCCATTTTTTTCCTAAATACATGATCTTCATTAAACATCTCAAATATTGATTCCCTTACAGTTGATGGATATATGCCAGTTCCTTCCGCAATATCATCTACCGTACTTTCACCGTACATTCTTAGGTATACGTATATTTTAGCTTTGACCTCACTACCCATTAATTTGGATAAGTTTGCTATTAATTCTTTATTAACAGAACTCAAATCTTTGGTCAAATTTTCCCCTCCACTTAACGAAATAATGAATATTCATTATTCAATTGTAATAATCGCCCCTAATCGTTTAGTCACTCCATATATAAAGTTGCCGTGACTAACGATATTGTTAATTATTAAATAATCTAAATGTTTAGTCACCATAGTTGATAAATTAATGTAATTAAAGTAAATAATTAAGCAACATTATTTTAATTTCAGTAATTCAATTGACTTAGTTTAGTATGGTTTACTAATTTACTTAAATTTAAAATAATGCGTAGGCCCATTTAATCGTCTTTATTTTTCCATCTTCAAACGTAATAATCTCATTTATGTATCTTCTTTTATCCCACGATAAAAGGTTTATAGTTAATTGTTTATATAGTTATCCAATATGCCCATTATGTCACCAATTATATGGGTATATTATCCATTCTAAATTTAAAAATGGAATTAATAAGGGTATAAAATAAAAATAAGGATATGCAATAAAAAAAACTAAAAATGATAAAATAAAATGATAAAATAAGAAATAAAATAAAAAAATAATTGAATAAATAATTAAACGATTAATTTAAATTATAACCCATTTCAAAAGCTTTTAAATTTACATCTAAAAATCTTTCAGGAACGGTTTCCTTAATCGCTTTTACCCATTCCTCTTTAGCAATAGGGCTATTTTTTGCAAGTAATCCGATTAAAACAGTATTCACTGTTTTTATATTGCCAGATTCCTTTGCTAAATCAAGAGCATCAACAAATTTTGTATTTATGTTTTTTTCAGCCATTTTCTGCTTAATATCTTCAGGGTAGTCAACCGCTCCAATAATAACAGGCATTGGATTTATTTTTTGAGTATTGGATATCAATATGCCGTTTTCTTTTAAATAATCTACGTATCTAGCACCTTCGAGTAATTCGAAAGCCAAAACGATATCTGCGGAGCCTCTTTCTACCACTGGCGAATATATTTTATCGCCAAATTTAACATGCGCGACTACACTACCGCCTCTTTGTGACATTCCATGAACTTCAGATACTTTAACATCTTTTCCGATGTTTTGGGCTAACTTCCCAAGTACTTTAGAAGCTAATACGGCACCCTGACCCCCAACAGCAGCAATTAATATATTCATAATTCCACCTAAGTTTATTTTTTAAAATTTTTAAATTATGTATTACATTCACTAAATTTTTAAATTAAATTTAATCCTTTTTCTCTTTTAATTCGATTGCAGAACGTTTGCAAACATCTACGCATAAACCACAACCTACACAGAGCGATTTATTAATTTCTGCTTTTTTAGTTTCGTTATTAAATGAAATTGCAGGACAACCGATTCTTAAGCAAAGTTTACAACCATTACATTTTTCAGAATTCACTTGTAAATCTTTATATTCGAATTTAACTCCTTTTATCAATATACAAGGTCTTTTTGTAATTATAAGTGATGGCTCTTCAGCGTTTACTTCTGTTTTAATAACTTCTTCGAGTTTTTCTAAGTCGTAAGCGTCAACTTCTACAACTCTTTTAATACCGATTGCCTTACCTAATGCTACAAAATCAATTTGCGGAGCCATATCGCCTTTTAAGGTCTTACCAGTTGATGGATTTTCTTGGTGACCTGTCATAGCAGTTATTGAATTGTCTAATACTATAACGGTGCTATTTCCTTTGTTGTATACTATGTCGATTAATCCTGTAACGCCAGAGTGCCAAAATGTAGAATCTCCGATAACTGCAACGGATTTTTTCGCGAATTCTTTGCCTTTCGCCATTTCAAAGCCATGAGCCATTCCAATACTTGCACCCATACAAATTGTAGTGTCGATAGCACTTAATGGAGGTACACCGCCCAATGTATAACAGCCGATATCTCCTGAAACGTTTAATTTAAGCTTTTTCAAGATATAGAATGGTCCCCTATGGTGACAACCGGGGCATAATACTGGAGGTCTAACGGGTAAATCTTCCTGTACTTCGTAAGTAACCAAAGATTTGGATTCTAGCTCGCCAGCTTCTTTTAAACAGGTTCTTATGATTTCAGGGCTTAATTCTCCGATTGTTGGGAAAATTTCTTTTCCGATAACATATAATCCCCAAGATTTTATTTCTTTTTCGAAAATAGGTTCCAATTCTTCAATAACATATACCTTATCGCAATTATTAACGAATTCGGTTATTGCTTCTTTAGGTAATGGATATACCATTCCTAATTTAAAAAATGAAGCGTTAGGACATACTTCCTTTGCATATTGGTATGATGCGCCACTCGTTATAATACCTATAGCTTTATCATTGTATTCTACGTTTATAAGGTTATTTTCTGGATTGTTTGTGAATTCTTGAAGTTTACCAAGCCTTTCTTCGATAATAACTCTTCTTTTTCTTGCGTTTGCAGGTGCAGAGATGTATTTATCAGGATTTTTATCATAAGGTCTTGAAATTATCTCTTCGTCAGTTATCCGGTCTTCTAAGGATACAATACTTTGAGAGTGGGATATTCTTGTAGTTAATCTTAAAATCACAGGGGTATCAAATTTTTCACTTATTTCAAAAGCCATTTTCGTATAATCCTTACATTCTTGGCTGTTTGAAGGTTCTAAAACAGGGCATTTTCCTGCCATTCCGAAGTACCTTGTGTCTTGCTCATTTTGGGAGCTGTGCATACTTGGGTCGTCAGCTACAGCAATTACAAGACCACTGTTTACGCCAGTGTATGTAACAGTCATAAATGGGTCAGCAGCTACGTTTAAACCAACGTGTTTCATTGAAACTATACTTCTTGAGCCTGCTATTGATGCCCCTATAGCCACTTCTAATGCTACTTTCTCGTTTGTTGACCATTCTGAATTTATTTTATCATATTGTGCAATATATTCTGTTATTTCAGTACTTGGGGTTCCAGGATAAGCTGTTGCAACAGTTGCGCCTGCTTCGTACGCACCACGAGCTACTGCAAAGTTTCCAAGCAATAATTCTTTTTTTGACATGGTATACCTCAATTTACATTATATAGCCTATTTAGGTTATATGGATTATATAAATTATAATAAAATTTATAAGTTATAATAAAATTCGATTTAATAACTTTACTAATATAATTTACTTGTAATTTTACTTATCTTAATTGTAATAGTAATTGTAATCTTAATTGTAATTATTAATAGTGATAGTATTCGCACATAATAATAATTTCAATTCATATATAAATATTAAGTAGAAGTATTTAACAAAAACGCTGATTTAAAGTCTTCGTAAAAATTGATAAAGTTACATACTTAAATTAATATATACAAATCAATAAATAATATATTAAGGGGAAATTAAAAATATATCGTAAATAAGGATTAAAAAATACATTAAATTATAAATGGGGGAAATTTTGGCAAATTTATTAAAATTATTAACTTTACCAAAGTTATCGCGTAAGTCTAGTTCACAACGATGGATAAAAAACAGGGGAATTAAAAAATTATTTTTATTCATAGTTATTACTATGTTATTTTTAAACTCAAGTTGTGGATTAGTTGCTAAATTTATATTACCCACCATAAATACTGGAGATATCGAAAGTACGGACGAAAAAATAGTAAATACTAAAAATATAACTTCTTCAAACTATAAAATAGAATTAATTAAAGATTTAGCCCAAAAAGTACCTGTAATGGATAGGGGTACTGAATACGTAATTACTTTAATATCTGCAGTAACTTTTAGTATTTTGGCGTACGTATTTTTCGCTTACCTATCAGAAGAGCATAAAAAACAAAAAAAGCGGTTAGAGAAATCTAAAAAAAGAAAGGAACCGTCATACGTTTAGTATCTTATTAAATTATTTCTTTATTTCTTTATTTTATTATAGTAGTATTTTTTTATTTTTTTTATTTTTTTATCTTTATCTCATTGATAAATTTTTCACAATAATTACACCTTATTTTTAAATTTTCCTTATCTTCTATCTTGAATTTTCCCATAACTTTTTCCTTATTTGTTATACAATTTGGATTAGTGCAGATTAATATGCCTTCAATTTCGTCAGGAACTTTAACATTAAACTTTTTTACTACTTCACTATCTTTTATAATGTTTATGGTAGCATTTGAGGATATTAATGCAATTTTACTAACTTCAGCTTCACAAAGTTCCTTTCCTTCAATTTTTAAAATATCTTTAGCCCCATTTTTTGAATTAACGTTCATAGCTAAAGTTACAGTTGTATCTTTTGGCATATTTAATATTTGATATACGTTTAATGCCTTAGAGCTAGCTATGTGATCTATAACTGTTCCATTATCAATAGGTTTTACTTTTAACTGTTTTTTATCAATTTCTGCAACCATAAATTCACCATTATTATCTATCTTATTATTTATCTTATTATCTATCTTATTATTTATTTCGTTAGTTTTAATTTATAAGTTCATATTATATTTTACCCGTATTACTTATCTTGTATTACTTATCTCATATTATTTAACAATTTATATATAGCCATATTTATAAAATTTTATTACAGGTAATTTAGCTAATATAATACTCAAAAATAATGAGGGGGATTAAAATGGTCTTTAAAATACCTAAAATGAATAAAGAAGAATATGATACACTTGTAAATAGTAACCATGTTTCAAGAATCGCTTTTTCGGGCTTAGAATACCCATACATTGCACCATTCTTATACATCTTTGATGGTCAATATATGTATTTCCTATCAACTAAATACGGGCGAAAAATAGAGCTTTTAAAAAATAATCCTTATGTCTCTGTCGAAATTGATAAATTTTCTGAAGATATGTCTTGTTTTAAATTTATAACCCTTCAAGGAAAAATTGTTGAAGAAGAAAATGCCGAGAAAAAAGTTCAAATCAAAAAGAAATTCGCAGATATGATAATATCTAAGGGTTTGTCAAATATTGTACTTGAAGCACTCGGTCAAAATTCGGAAGAACCTGTGGAATCGATAATTACAAATGATAACACATACATTTGGAAATTAACGGATATTGAAGACATTGTAGCACTAAAAAATGAAAAATCATATTAAAATTATTATTTTTTATTTTATTAGACTATTATTTTTTTAATATAGTTTTAATATAGTTTATTTTAATTTAGTTTTAGTATGTGGTATATTTTTGCATAAACCCACATATAAATTAATAAATACTTTGTTTTAGAAATATAATTTATAATTATAACTATATGTACAATTTATAATCTAAATATGATAGTAGATAACTTAATAAAAATATGGGATTGATTAATATGGTATTATTTGAATTAGGCAGTGATAACAAAATAGCAGAGATTAAAGAAAAAGAATTTAAATTAGAAAAGGATTTGCAGGAAGTATGTGAAAAAAATTTAAAAGAATTTTTAAATTTAAAATTTGTTACAAGTGAATTTTCCGTTGAAAAATATCGCTTTGATACAGTTGCATATGATGAAGAAAACAAATCCTTCGTAATAATAGAATACAAAAGGGGACAAAATTACAGTGTTATAGACCAAGGTTATGCTTATTTAGCAACAATGCTAAATAATAAAGCCGAATTTATTTTGGAATTCAACGAAAAGTTCGAAACAAGCTTAAAAAGAAAAGATATTGATTGGTCTCAATCTAAGGTTATTTTTATTTCTCAATCGTTTAATAAATTTCAAAAAGATACAATTAATTTCAAGGATTTACCTATAGAAATATACGAAATTAAACGATTTGATAATAACATCTTATCATTTAGTGAAGTAAAAGGTAATAGAATTACAAATAGTATTTCAAATATAGCTGTGGAAAATGAAACAATTAAAAAGGTTAGCTCTGAAGTGAAAACATACACTATAGATTACCATTACAGTATGGGAAGTCCTGAAACGGTAGAGTTATACGAAAAATTTAAGGATAAAATAGAAGAAATGATTCCGGATATTCAAATAGAGCCTAAAAAATGGTACATCGCATTTAAAAAGGATAATAAAAACATTGTTGACTTTACGATACAAAAATCCCAGTTAAAAATGTGGCTAAATTTAAAAATGGGGGAACTTAACGACGTTAAATCATTATATAGAAATGTTGCAGGCATTGGTAAATTTGGAAATGGAGATTATGAATATAATTTTACAAATGACGAAGAGTTAGAATATATGTTAAGTTTAATAAAACAAGTTTATAAAATTCAAAATAAAATTAAAGATGAATAAATAACTAAATTATAAAATAAAATAGAGTGAAATAAAGTAAAAATAGGATATTAATAAAAATAATTACTCTTTAGGAATTAAATTTTCAAAAGGTCTAAAGTATCCTAAAGGTATCAATTCAAATTCCACATAACCTTCTTTTACCAATGGTAGCTTATTAATTTCTATTTCTGCTTCTTCTACGGAATTCGCTTCTAAAATCAACACCACACCTTTATTATCCGTTCTAAAATAAAATTCCCGTACAAAATCATATTTGTAGCCTTCCCAAAAATGAATAAATTCCTCATTTAAGATTTTTTGCATTTTTTCAGGATTCGTTTCAAAATCCATAGTTTTTATATCTTTTCCCACTGCCAATATTTTCATAATACCCCTCAAAAATATTGTTATTTTATCGTATTTTATCGTATTTCCATTATTTTTATTGTCATCATTCAAATTATTCTCATTAATAATTATTATTTCTTAATTGTTATAAATAGTATCATTATTTTTAATATTTCAATACTTCAATACTTCAATATTTGGCAATATATTAAAATTCATAAATATTAAATAAGGATATTTTCATAAATTATATTGGGTAAAAAATCAATATTTAAAATCAAATCTAACTATATGGGGGAGGAATTATGGTAGAAACACTAAAAGATGATACAAACTGCAAAAAAAGAGTTATTGTAGTCGTAAATAAATATTGGGAATGCGATCCAGTATGCTGGGTTCTTACAAATAGCTATCTACTAGACAAACACAATTATGGCGATAATGAAAAATATATTATTGACTTAGATGTTGAAAATTCGCTTACATTACTTACTTATCCGACTTATGGACCTGCTAAACCGTTTGAAGGTTCAGGAACTATTCCTAGAATGGTTTTTGAGACTGAAAAAAGAAATATCGAAGTATGGTGTATCTCGGACTTGCTTAGTAACAGTAAATCAGAATTACAGTCAAGTTCTGAAGAAAAAATGAGACTACTACCTCAAATTTATGAATATGAATATATGGGACAGAAATTAGACATTGAAATGGTTATTGCAGTAGGTACAGCTTCCGCAGGACCTTGTGTAACTTTTGATTCCCCATTTGGGACGGAGAACATCAATGGCGCCGTCGTAATTGGAAGTAACGTATTTATGCACGATAGTGGAAATGGGGGACAAGATCCTATAAGTAAATTTGAGTGTGACTGTTGGAGTCAAATAATGTCTTCATGCTCCAATGATTATATAAGAGAACTCGAAGAAGTTGATTTTAACAACTACAAAGGACTGATGCTTAGTCCACCAAATAATCCATCAACAGTCGAAACTCCTGTATATGTTAGTGAAAATTACGTTGCCTTAGGCTCTGTAAATGTAACGGACTATAATTTATATAGTACTAAAGATAAGGAAACAGCCAAAGACTTTTTTAGTAATTATCCAGGTAGCCATGACGGAGTTTCTATCGAAACTACGCATTGTTTGATATATTTAGCTGCAAAAGATTATTTATGTAGTAATCCGCCATTTATGTTTGTAAGTGGTATTGTAGACCGATTCGTATGCTTTCATGAGGATGTTGACCCTACGC
Organism: Methanococcus voltae; assembly: GCF_017875395.1. Lineage (NCBI taxonomy): Archaea > Methanobacteriati > Methanobacteriota > Methanococci > Methanococcales > Methanococcaceae > Methanococcus > Methanococcus voltae. Next base: position 67,608 of record NZ_JAGGMO010000008.1, read on the forward strand.
CTTACGCCCAGAATGTTTCGGGAGCACATAACGCAGGAGTTGCTGTAGCTTACATAATATCCCAGTTAGAAAAATAATATTTAAATTAATTCTTATTAATTCTTTTTTAAATTTAGTTTTTAATTCGTATAATATTTTAAATTAAAGTTTAAAAAAGTAATAAAGTTTAAAAAAGTAAAATAGATAAATGAATAAATGAACAAATAGATAAATAAGTAGATAATTAAAATAATAAAAATTAAGAGGTTAATTATCTATTATTTTTTTATTTAAATCGTCAAGTGCTTTTAATTCACTATTTAAATTATTTTTCATAGTTTTTAATTCTCGAGTCTTTATATCGATTAATTCTTTTAATTCACACAATTCGTTTTGATTGTCGACATCTTCTGAATTCGTTGAATTCATAGTCTGAAGTTCGTGATAATCACGGATTATTTGCTCTAGTGAATTTTCACATTCAGCAATTTTTGAATTGTAATATATTACATTTTCTTTACAGTATTCTATTTCTAAAACTAATTCATTTAATAATTTCTTTTCACAAAGCAGATAACTTTTTTTATCGCTTTTGTCATTAGAGTCGTGATTATTTGTTGATTGAAGAGTAATCTCCCTCTGTTTTGAGTATTCTTTAGATTCATCTTTTGATAAAATAAAAAATAATTTACCAATACGATCTATAAAACCCTCAAAAAACATAGCGTAGATTACGATTATTCCTATTACTGCCATAATAATTATGGATAGTAGGTTAATATCTAATCCCATATTACCCCTATTCATATTCTATATATAATCTAATTTTGAATATTAAGTTCGTGGTTTAATATTTATCTTCCCATAATATAGTCAATAAGTTAATATCAACTAATATTATACCGTAGTTGGTAATAATTAAGTGAGAAATAGTACTAAATAAATAAATATTTTATTATCTAGCTAGTATTTAGTTAAAAAACTTAAAAATTTAAAAGTTTATTTAATATATTAAATTATGTAGTATTATATTTGCCCTTTGTAATACTTCATATTAATGCCGTTATGAATATATACCTTTTAATGTATATCATAACAACATTACTATATTATTTAGTTATCATATAAATACTATGTACAATTAATTCAGAACTTACTGAACAATTATGATATAATGTTCAAAAATGGATAAATAAATATATAAATAATTAGCTTCCAAAATGTTAGACTTAAAATAATGATAATAAAAAGAAAAATAAAAAAATAAAACTAAAAATAAATAATTAGGTATTATTAAACTAATTATCTTAACCTAACGGAATCTAAATTCATAGGTGATTTAGTCTCTTTTTTGAATAATTTATACGCGGTACTTGCTAAATCGATACATTTAGACGCTTCACCGTGTATGGTCAATATCCTATCTGGAATTGGTTTTAATTTCCTAAGGTATTTTATAAGCTGTTTTCTGTCACAGTGTCCGGAAAACCCTTCAAGCGTATGTACAGATAATTTAACCTTGATAGCTCTTGTTTTTCCGTTTTTACCCATTAAAGGTATTTCTTTCCAACCTTTTTGGATTTTTCTACCTAATGTACCTTCACTCTGGTAACCTACGAATACGATAGCGTTTTTCTCGTCATCTGCGAGTGTTTTAAAGTATTCGACACTCGGTCCACCTGTAAGCATACCTGATGTAGCGAGAATAATACACGGTTCATCCCTACCGATTACGTTTCTTCTATCTTTGGTATCTTTAACTTTCTTAAATACTTCTGATAAGAATGGGTTGTCGCCTTCGTGGAAAATTCTGTTTCTCATATTCTTTGATAAGTATTCTGGATAAGCAGTGTGTATTGCAGTAGCTTCCCAAATCATACCATCTAAGAATACAGGAGCATTGAATATTCCTTGGTTGTAACCTTCTTCAAGTACGAGCATTAACTCCTGAGCCCTACCAATACCGAATACTGGGAGAATTACCTTACCGCCTCTAGCGATAGTTTCAGAAATGACCCGTAATAATTCTTTTTCTGTTTCATCTCTTTCAGGTAATACATCGTCGTATCCCCCATATGTTGACTCCATAATAAGTGTTTCGAGTCTTGGGAATTGACAAACTGCAGGCTCTAATAATCTTGAAGCTTCAAACTTAATATCGCCGGTGTACGCTACGTTGTACAATCCATCACCGATGTGACAGTGTGCAATTGCAGAACCTAATATGTGACCCGCATTGTGTAAAGTAAGTTTTACAGCAGGTGCAATATCTGTTGTAACCCCATAATCTAAAGGTATTGTATGTTTAATAGCATTCTTTACATCTCTTGATGTGTATGGCACTTGTTTACCTTCTTTTTCTGCAATATCTATATAATCCTTTTGCAAAAGAGTCATTAAGTCTCTTGTAGGTTTAGTACAGTAAACAGGACCGTCATAACCATATCTGAATAAACCTGGGATAAAACCACAGTGGTCAAGGTGAGCGTGAGTAACTACAACAGCGTCAATTTCTTCAATTGAAAATTCTGGCGCATCAAAGTGAGGGAACGCTTTTTCGTCGTCCATACCTACGTTAATACCACAATCAATCATAATACGGCTTTCAGGTGTTTGGTGGTATAAACAAGTTCTACCAACTTCACGGCTACCGCCTAAAAATGATGTTCTAATCCAGCAATCGTCTCTTAATTTAACATCCCTATGTATTCTTCTTCCTATTCTTCTAAGGATATCTTTTACATCCGCTCTTTCTCTGTACATTGTTGACCTTATAGCCTTTATTGTATCAGATGGGATAGGTGGTGCTCTAACAGGTTTAGGTGCCCATTGAATTTCTTTTTTAATATCCTCTAATGTGCTACCTTCCTTACCGATTACCAAACCAGGTTTTTTTGACTCGATAATAACCTCACCGGTATTAGCGTCAAATATACAGTTTACAACCTCTGCGTCATCAGGAACGATTCTTAAAATTCTTTCCTTTGCTATGTCGGGTTCAAGTAAAACTGAAGGGTCAGGCCTTACAGCTATACGTTTTCTAAAATCTTTGGCAAGCTCCTTTATAAAATTATTTGAAAATAGTTCCGGGTTTTTCGCGTAAATTACCACTTCAGAACCTTCAAATTCCACATCCGTAATTACAGCATTTCCAGGGGCTCTTTTTACTACATTATCTTTTAATTCGTTAAGTATTTCTTCGGCTGACAAAATTGTCCCTCCTATTAATTACAAACAGGGTTTATAATTCATTAAAAGTATTGACTTATATTGATTAGTATTGTTATCACAATATTGTCTTAAAAATAACTGACTTAAATTGATTTAAAATAATGATTAAATAACTAATATTGCGTCATATTAATTTAATCGTTTAATTGTGTTTAAATTTAAATAAAACTAAATTTTACTTTATACTTTAATTTTTAATTATTTTATAAGCGATATACACAATTCTAAAAAATACTAATTTTAAAACTAAACTTAAAATTAACTTCAATATCTACATTATAGAACTATATATTGCTAAAAAAGAATCTCTTATTTTTTTAGTTACCTACTGACTTTAAGGTCGTTATTTTTACTATTTGTATCAATTATTGTGATGATTAATTAATAAAATGATAATACCTAATATTCCTAATAATATAACAATATAGGTTGATAATTGTCTAATTAATATAATTAATATCGTAAAATGTGACATTTTGATATTACACTATTTACATACTAATTGTATATAATTAAAAAAGAACACTGAATATGTTCATATCTATAATCATAATCATATAAAAAACATCATTATTTAATAGGTTGTATACAACTATGTTAATCATATATTTAATAGTATCTATTTATTCTAAAATTTTAAGCTACACCATAATGCACATTATAGTATAGTATTATCTATTAAGTATCTCCTTTTTATATTTTTTGGTTTATTGCTCTATTATTTTCTTTATACGCTCATTCAAATGTATAGCTTGTTTTATAGGGTTATTAGTTAAGTGATATGCTAGAAAAATAAGAAAAAAACTAAGAAGTAACTTACTAAAATATATGCTAAATTAAGTACTAAATTAAGTACTAAATTAAGTACTAAGATAATTAATAATATAATTTAAAAAACTAATTTAAAAAAAAATAAATTAAAAATAAAAATTTAATATTAGATAAATTAAATAAATTAAATAAATTAAAGTTATTCGATATCAATTCCTTTTTTGATTGAAATTTCTGATTTTGGAAGGAATAAAGTTAACATTCCATTTTCAAATTTAGCTTTTGATTCGTTTTCCTTAACTGGTGTTTGTAACGTAATCATTCTGTATGCGTCTTCTTCTGAAGACATTTCATTGTATATCACGTTTTCTGATTCAGTTACTGCTAAAGGTTGTCTTTTGGCTCTTAACTCAATTGAATTTCCAACTGCGTTTATAACAATGTTGTTTTTTTCAACCCCTGGTAAAAATGCCATAATTTTTATTGATTCGTCACCATCAATAATTGATATCGGCATAAATCCTTCGCCCTGTATTTCTAAACCATTCATTCTAACGTGCTTTTTTGAACCCATTGAGCCGAAAGCAGAACCCAAATCTGTCATTCCGCCCATAAAGCCCATTGATTTTATAATATCGAAAGGGTCGTTTGAATCTCTACCAAACATATATACCACCTCTAGATTATATCATAATTTAGCATAATTCGTTATATGGATATTACTTTGAAGTTCTATATATACTTTCCGGTTGTTAATTGACCTTATTTTTATTAATTTTTATTAATTTTACCCTAATTTGCAGATTCTCAATATGTTATATAACTCTATTTAAAATATATCTATATTTCTATATATTTAAATTTTTATTTTTTATTAATTTAATTCTTATTTTTAATTTTATTACATGTATTTTTTTAAATTGTAGATATTATTTATATTCCTTAATTCATAAATTATTATATAGCATGGTAAATCACATTAAAATAAATAATATGACCACGTATTTAGGATATAATTAGAATAATTGTTTAATTGTTTAATTGCATAAGTAGTATACAATTACTATGTAAGATAAGTAATATTATGTAATTATAGTAAAATTTGGTGATAATTTGGTTTTTAAGGCTTATGATATTCGGGGAAAATACAAAGAACAACTTGATTATGAATTTGCATATTCATTGGGTGTATCTTTAGGTGAAACCTATAAAAATGTACTTGTAGGTAATGACGTTAGAGTAGGCTCTGAAGAACTCGTTAAACCGTTCATTTGGGGGCTCTTAGACATGGGGAGCAAGGTTTATTATGCGGGGACTATCTCAACTCCGAAAATGTACTACGGGACTAAAGGGGGAGGCTACGATTTAGGTGTAATCTTAACAGCTTCGCATAATCCGAAAGAATACACAGGTTTTAAAGTATGCGACAAAAACGTTGTGCCACTTTCACCGGTTGAGGATATTAAACCTAATTTTTCAAGATTGGAGATACAAAATACAAAAATTGAAGAAATTCAAAATACAAAAATTTTGGATATACCAGATATTAATTTTGACCCAATCGATGATTATGAAGAATATTTCATAAAAAAATTTAAAAACAATTTTTCAGATGCGGAATTAGCTGAAATACCAATTTGTGTCGATTTTGCAAATGGTGCAACTACCATGGCCGAAAAAAATGCAATAATGAAGTTATTTAAAAACTATAACTTTATAAATGAATGCCCTGACGGAACGTTTCCAGCTCACGAACCAGATACTTTAAAAGAAGAATGTTTGAAGCAAATTAAAGATACTACTGTAATTACAGGTGCTAAACTAGGTCTTATCTTTGATGGTGATGGGGATAGGTTAGGCTTAATAGATGAAACCGGTAACGCGTTGAAAGGCGATATAATAACTGCCATAATTGCAGACCAAATTATGAAAGATATCGAATTGAAAAAAATAGATTATCCAAATTGTGAGTATGAATGCGAATGTATATGTCACCCTATAGGAGAAGATACAAACAGCGAAGAAATCGTTACCCATACTACAAAACTTACAAAGGACGGTAAACCTTGCATAACTACACCAAAAATAGTTTATGACTTAAGATGTAGCAATATAGTCCCTGAATTAGTAGAAAAACACGCTGCAAACGCTATTAAAACTCGTGTAGGTCATTACTTTATCAAAAAATTAATGCACGAAATCGACGCAGATTTTGCAGGGGAATTTAGTAATCATTTCTACTTTAAAGAAATAGGTTATTTCGAAAGCCCGTTATTAGCTTTAAAGTACGTTCTAGAGGCCATGAGCGATAATGATATGAAATTATCTGAATTAGCAAAACAATACGAAATATATTACCATAGCGGGGAAATAAACTTTAAATTAGCAGATAAAGCCACTCAGGAAAAAACGATTGAAACAATTAAGAATCATTTTAAAGAGTGTAAAATAGAAACTATCGACGGTATTTCCGTATATTGTGGAGATTGGTGGTTTAATTTGCGTGCTTCAAATACTGAACCACTTTTAAGGCTTAATTTAGAAGCTAAATCCAAAAAAGAAATGAATGATAGGGTAGATTACATAAAAAGTTTAATTATTTAATTAAATAGCATTATATAGTTAATTACGTAATTAATAAATAATTATTTAATATTTCTTATTTTTAATTATTATTTTGCTTTATTTTTATATTTTATATCCGTATTATGGTTATTTTTATTCTTATTTAATTTTATTCTTATTTAATTTTATTTTTCAGCATTTTTTTCTTCTAATTCTCTATCTTTTTTAGTCCAATAATTTGCCAATAAAGGACCGGTTATATTATGCCAAACGCTGAATATTGCACCAGGTACTGCTGAAAATGGCGAGAAATATTGCGTAGCTAATGCGACAGATAAACCAGAATTTTGAACGCCCACTTCTACGACTATAGCTCTTCTTTTAGCTTCAGATATGCCCAATTTTTTAGTAATTCCATAACTTATTAATAAGCCAAGCCCATTGTGCAAAATAACTGCGAGCAATACTAAAAGTCCTGAAGTTACTATTTTATCCGCATTTACTCCAATAATCGCTCCAACAATTAATATAATAGCTACCACTGATACTAGGGGCATTGATGACCTAAAAGGCTCTAATTTTTTGCCCATTAATCCATTTAATATTAAGCCCAAGGTTACTGGTAAAAGTACTATTAAAAATATCGACTGTATCATCGAAGATGCGGGAATCCCCACCCATTGATGAGCAAGTATTAAAGTCAATATTGGTGTTATTAACGGCGAAACTACCGTGCAAAATGTTGTTATTGCCACAGAAAGTGCTACATCCCCTCTAGCAAGATATGTAATCACGTTTGAAGCCGTCCCACCTGGACAACAACCTAATAATATAACACCTACTGCTAATTCTGGGGGTAATTGTAAAGCTAATGCAATAATATATGCTAAAAGAGGCATTAAAGTAAATTGTAAACCCATACCTAAGAATACATCTTTTGGTCTCTGTAAAACTATTTTAAAATCATCAAATTTTAGGCTCATGCCCATTCCAAACATTATTATTCCCAAAAATAATGATATGTGAGGTAACGCCCAGGAAAAAACATCTGCATTGAAAAATCCGATAATTGAGCCCAATATAACCCACAATGCAAAGTAATTTTCCGCAAGTCTTTTTATACTTTCAAAGACGTCTGAAAAAATGGTTAATATTTGGTACATAAAATCACCTAATAACAAAATCTAAATCTATAACACAATTACTATTTTAATAATCTATCTAATTCTATCTAATTCTATCTAATTCTATCTAATTCTATCTAACATTATATCTAATATTTTTATCTCATAAGTTATTTATAATTAAATTGTAATGATTAATCATTATAAATTGAAGTCAAAATAATATAATTACTCATCATATATAAATATATCAAAGAAACTTTAAAATTTCTATTTTATTTTTACATCGTATCTATTTTATTTTTATTTTAATAACCTATATATTGTACGAAAAAAATAATATATAGTATAGATTATCTAAAAAATTAGAATCTTTATTATTGGCTCTAATCTCATATCTGACAGGGGATATTATGTATCGATTTAAGATAAAAGATAATTCGAAAGGAATGGTAAGTTATCATATATCGTATTGTTATGAAAAAGAAACCGAAAACGAAAACGGACACAAAAACAGTGAATATAGTAAAAACAATAAACCAAATTATGAATTAATATTTGATGATGAATTTATTCAAATTATGAATGAGTTACAGGGTGAAAAAAACTTTAATAATTATGTGGATATAATTGTAAATTCAATCAATTATGAATTTGATGAAAAATTTTTAAAAGAATCAATATTGTTAAAAATTCCTACGTTTTATAATACGATAAACAAAAATATGCGTATAGGAACCGAGGAAGTCAAAGCAGATGCGCTTAATGATAATTTTTGCAATGAAATTTTTAAATATGTTAAATTAAATAATTTATATGATATAAATATAGAAAATAGCGACTTAAAAAGCCACATATTCAGAAAAAATATTATATTGTTTAATTTGTTGGATATTGAAGAAGATTATCTTAAAGACTTAAAAAATAAATTAAAAAGAAATGGTGCAAAAAAAGTAATCTTTATATCGTTCTTTAAACTACTGGGAAATCCTAAAGATTTGTTGGAGCAGATTACCAAAGAAGTTATATTGCAGGAGTTAAATGTAATACCTCGAAATAATCTGAATTCTGATAAATACGATTGGCGGGAGTATTATATCGAACAGCTTCGTAGGGATTCCTCATTGTGCATAAATCTCATAAATAGTCTAAATGATTCAGATTTGGAAAAATTTTCTGAAGTTATTTCTAAAAAATTAGAATATTTCCCAAATGACCCTAATTTAAATTTTAGTTTGGCAATAATAAATATTCTAAAAAAATACCCTGGAAAAGAAGATATATACGAGTTATCATTTGAAAATCAGGAAGAAATAGATTATTACAATAATTATGTGGATAAATATATAAGAAATGGTTTAGCTGAATTTAATGAGTTTATAGCAGAATATTTTGTACTCTATATCAATTTAAAATTTGAAAAAAATATTATATTGAAAAATAAAATGCTACAGCCGATTATGGATGGTTACATTCAATCTTTGGCAAAATATGAGGGTGAAAACTTATAATCAATAATCTGATTATATATGATCATATTATTAATTACAAATTATTAATTATGACGTATTGGTTATAACTAATATATATTAAAAAATATATATTTTCAAATATGTTAAACATAACCTAACATAGCTTAAATAAGTAGTAAACACATAACAAAATAGTAATGAAATATGAATATACTAGAATAAATCATCAATGATATATTTTTATCAACTAAATTAATTAAGTGGTGGAATAATGGAATGTCCTATTTGTAAGGGAGAAAAATGTATTAAAATGTCAGCTATTGAATTATATGAAGGTTTGATGGACTTATTTTTCAAATACCAAGACCCTGAAAGCGATGTAACCTTTAAAAAATACCCTACGGTTGGAGAAATCGGCGCTTGCGAGGAAACTGGTAAAAAAATATGGTACTGTCCATACTGTAAAAAACCATTCCCTGAAAACTATAAAACCAATGAAGTAACGATTATTTGCCCACATTGTGGTAAAACGCTTTGCATACCTGTTTCGAATAGAACTTTTTGTTAAATAACAATTCATAACCTTTCTTTTCAATTTTTAAATTAGTTTTTTAAATTATTTTTATCGTTACTTTATTTTTGTAATTATGTTATTTTGTATACCCGGTATAATTTTAGTAATTTAGTTCCTATTTTAGGAAATATAATTCATATATAGAAACTTTTATATACTATATTGTATACAAAAGTTCTTTAGAAATATATTAAAATTCATAAAATGCCCATACAAAAAACTCTCAATATCAATAAATCAATAGGTGATTTCTTGAAAAAAATAATCTCAACAGTACTTGCAGTATTGGTTGTATCTTCCGTCTTGTTATTCTCAGGATGTATCGAGGGCGATGCAAGCAGTAACCCAGTAAACCAAAAACAAAGTTTAAAGATATCTGGCTCTACAACCGTATTGCCAATAATAAAAGATTGTGTAATAAATTACGACGATAAAAACGTTTTAATCGACGTATCTGGCGGAGGTTCCGGTTTTGGAATTTCCGAAGTTGGAAATAAAATAGTAAATATTGGTATGAGTTCAAGAGACATTAAAAGCAGTGAATTCACAGATTATCCAGATTTAAAAGCACATACTATCGCAAAAGACGGTGTAGCCGTTGTAATAAACCCTGAAAATACAGCAGTTAATTCAATTACCAAACAGCAATTAAAGGACATATACGCAGGCAAAATAACCAACTGGAAACAATTGGGTGGTAACGATGCTACAATTAACGTATATACGAGAGATGAAGAAAGCGGTACGAGAGAAGTATTTGATAAAAAAGGACTTGACGGTCAAGAAATATTCCCTAAATCAATAGTTGTCGCTTCAAACGCTGCAATGAAATCTTCCGTTAAAAGCGATAAATACGGTATCGGTTACGTTTCAATCGGTTACATAGACAATACTGTGAAAACATTAAACTTTGAAGGCGTAGAACCTACAAAAGAAAATGTTATAATGGAAAAATATGAAATTTCAAGATCATTATATTTAATCACCAGTGGAGAACCTACCGAAGTAGAAAGTAACTTTATAAACTTCGTAAAAAGCCCGGCTGGTCAAGAAATTGTATCAAATAAAGGTTACATTGCATTAGCCTAATTAATCTTAAAAAATAAACTAAATTATTAATTTATTTATAAATTTTTTATCTAATTTTTAAATATTATTGTTAATTACCCATTTAATTCATTCTTATCTTCAAAGGTGATTTTATGCCAATTATGAATTTTACAAAGTTTACAAATTTCATTAATTCAAATCTCAAAAATAATCAGAAGAATCAGAAGAATCATAAAAAACTTAACAAAAAAATTCCCGAATATACTTTAAAATTTTTTGCAATGTTCTCAAGTTCGATAATTTTTGCAATAGTAATTTTTTTAATATATAATTCAGTTCCGCTAGTAACCGAGCTAAATATATTTGATTTCCTATTAGGTGGACAATGGACGCCCTCAAAAGAGCTCTACGGGATATTACCAATGATTGTGGGTACCATACTAACAAGTTTCTTATCGTTATTGATTGCAGTGCCTTTGGGAGTAGGTTGCGCCATATTTTTGTCAGAAATAATCCCAAACAATATTTCTAAGATATTTAGAAGTTGCATTGAGATATTGGCTACAATACCTTCCGTAGTTTATGGATTTATCGGCATGATATTGCTCATACCACTTATAAGGGACATTTTCGGCGGTACGGGCTTTAGCGCATTATCTGGCGGGATAATATTATCTATTATGATATTACCAACTATAGTTTCACTTTCGGAAGATGCACTGAGGAATGTTCCAAGTGCCTTAAAAGATGGAAGTCTTGCATTAGGGGCAACAAGATTTCAGACGTTAAAAAACATAACCCTACCTTCTGCACTTAGCGGCATAATATCAAGCATTATATTGGGACTTGGAAGGGCTGTAGGCGAAACTATGGCCGTCATCATGGTTGTAGGTAACTGGGCATTGATACCAAATTCCCCACTAGAGCCAGTTAGAACACTAACAAGCCATATCGTACTTAATATTAAAGAAACTGCTACTGGTGGGGTAATTTACCACATAATGTTTGCTACAGGTCTTGTTTTGCTCATTGTGGTTATGGCATTAAATTTAATTGCAAAATACGTTAATTCAAAGTATAATTTGAATAATTAACTATTAAAATTAAAACAACTCAAAAGGGGTAGTTTTATGAAAAAATTTATGGTCGGTAAATTAGGTAAATTAAGTAACGTAGATAAATTAACTAAAAAGGGCTTTAAAAATACAGTACTCAATAAATATTTAATTAATTTATTAATAAGTGATGTAACTATGGATAATACTAAAAATATTAATTATTTACAAGATGAAAATGGAAAATGGAAAATGTCAAAATATTTATCCCACTCAAAAAAGCGGAAAATTGAAGAAAAAATAGCATTTTCAATATTTTATTTGTGTGGATTAACCGTATTGGGGATATTATTCTTCATGATTTGGCATATAGTCTCCAATGGAATAGGGGTAATATCATTTAGCTTTATTGCAAGCATATACAATGCAATAGTTGGTACTTTATCATTAGTATCTTTATCCATCGTATTTGCAGTTCCTTTCGGCGTATTATCTGCAATATATCTTTATGAGTACGCAAAAGATAGTAAACTTTCGCAAATTGTTAGGTTTTCGTCAGACTGCTTAGCAGGTTTACCTTCAATCGTATTTGGGATATTCGGGTATGCAATAGCGCTTAAAACTATCGGTCCTTCATTATTAGTAGGGGGAGTTATATTATCATTCATGATATTGCCAATAATCATTAAAGCAACAGAAGAAGGCTTAAAATCTGTTCCAAGCGATATAAGGGACGGTAGTCTTGCTTTGGGTGCTTCAAAATGGCAAACAATCCGTCAAATAGTGGTTCCATCTGCCATGCCTCAGATTATAACTGGAGTTATATTGGCAATGGGCAGGAGTGCAGAGGAAACTGCTGCGGTAATGTTTACAGCAGCGACGATATATGCGTCTGGTTTTGGGTTATTAAACAGAGTTGAAACACTTTCATTTAATTTATACATTACTGCTACGGAGTATTCCACACAACAGGAATTAGCGTCTGCTTACGGTATTGCGGTCGTATTATTGGGTTTGATGATTACTTTATTTATCATATCTAATTTAGTAAAAAGAAAATTTGCAAAATACAATTCTAACATTTAATTGAATTAATATAGTATGCTATAAAATAAAAAATAAAAAATAAAACAAATAGAATACTGAAATTTGGTGTAATTATGGTGACAACGATGTCAAATGAAAATATTGGAAATGAAAATATGAATATTGATAATAATACCAATATGAATACCAGTACTAATACCGATATTGAAAATAATGAATTAAAAGACATAATAATTGACACAATAATCGACGTAAAAAAATTAAACTTAAAATATGGGGATAAACAAGTTTTATTTGATGTAGATATGCCAATTTACAAAAATAAGGTTACTGCTTTAATTGGCCCTAGTGGTTGTGGTAAATCCTCCTTTATCAGATGTTTAAATCGTATGAACGATGAAATACAAAATACGGAAATTAAAGGAACGATAATGTATGAAAACATCAATATAAACGATGTAGATGTGGAAGACTTACGAAAAAAGATAGGGATGGTATTTCAAAGACCTAACCCATTTCCTATGAGTATTTATGAGAATATTGCATACGGACCTAAAATTCACGGTACTAAACTATCTAAAAAAGAAAAAGATGAATTAGTAATTGAATCTTTAAAAAAATCGGCGTTATTTGATGATTTGGATGAGCCAAACGAATCTAATAAAGTTAAGATATTGCAAAAATCAGCGCTTAAATTATCTGGCGGTCAACAGCAACGATTATGTATTGCAAGATGTATTGCAGTTTCTCCTGAAATTATACTCATGGACGAACCTTGTTCAGCATTAGACCCGATTTCCACGCTTAAAATCGAAGAATTAATTAAAGAACTTAAAAAAGATTATACTATCGTAATCGTTACACATAATATGCAACAAGCAAAAAGAGTTTCTGACTACACTGGATTTTTTATGAATGGAAACGTTGTAGAATTTGGAAAAACTGATGATTTATTCAATAATCCAAAAAATAAGTATACTGAAAATTATATAAAAGGAATATTTGGATAATTTAATAATTTAATAATTTAAATAAGTTAAATAAGTTAAATATTTTAGATAATAAAATGAAGAATGAATAAATAAAGAATAAATGAATAAAAGAAATAATTTTAGTAAGGAACAGGTAATCCTAATTCCATTCTATGAGCTATTTCTTTTTCATTTTTCTCTTTTTTCTGCAATGAGAGTTTTTGCACTAAATCCAAACCTGGTTGTACGTCCTCGATATTTTTAGTTTCTAAGACGCCCGCTTCAACCATTTTGTTTAAGTATGCTTCACCTTTTTCAGTTCTTACAAATATGGTACTCCAGCCATCTGGACTACCCACTGAACCTGTTGAGATATCTGCAAGTTCTGCAGTGTAATCGGTGCAAATATGGCAGGATTTTTGTTCATACATATGTGTATCTTTCAATTTAACGGATTTTACATCACCGTATTTTGAGTATACCCAAAATTTACCTTTTCCGATGTCTGTTTTTAAAACATCATCCATTCTGATGCCCGCGTACTCTTCTACGATTGCTTTCATACCTTCGTATGAAAAGTTTTCCATACAGAATATACCCATTACTAAAGCAATTTTCGAATCTGTGTGCCTAAATCCCATAGGATACTTGATTAATTTTCTTATAGCCTGCACTTGGCAAGGTGTTCCTACAATACCTACCTTTTCGAGTGCATATTCCCTAACGGCGTCTTTTAAAACTGATACATTAGGTGATACAGTATATTTTGTACCTGCAGCATTTAAAACTTCTTCAGGGGTTGTAGCAACTTTTGGAGCTGCATTAAATCCATCTTCGGTGTTTGCAACAATTACACCATCGAGAAGTTTACTTTCTAAGCCATATATGTAAGCTGCGGATACGATACCACCATCTTGTGCCTTTTTTAAAATTTCTTTATCTGTGGCTCTTGCAGATATTACCGTTTTATAATTTCCAAATGGGTTCAAAATACCACCTCTAAGAAATATGAGCGTATTTCATTATTTTATTGAGTTTTTTTCCTTTATTTTCCGTTTATCTGTATTTATTCAAGTTTTCGAATTATTTCTGGGAATCTAACTCTTGGACATTGAGCACTACAAATTCCACATTTTATACAGAATTCTGAATTAATGTTTGGTTTTCCTTCGACCATATCTATTGCATTAACTTGGCAAGCTGCTGCACAAGTCCCGCAACCCATACAGAGCGATTTATTAATAACTTCTTTAATTACATCGCATCCGCAAGCATCTTTTCCATATTTTGCAATTTCTGCGAACGGTTCTAAATATTCCATATCTCCTTCTAGAGCTGCTGTAAGCAATTTTACAATTGATTCTGTGGAAGGAGGGCATCCTGGAAGTGCTAAATCTACTTTAATCACGTCACCAATCGGTACAAATGAAGCGTGACTAGGTTGTGACATTTGACCGCCTCTCGCAAATCTAGTAACTCCGCCAGAAGCTGCACAAGCTCCGAGTGCTACAACAATTTTTGAGTTCTTACGGGTGGTTAATATATCATCCATTGCGTGAGGATCATCTAAACACACGCTACCCTCAACTAATGCTATATCTATACCTTCCGGTATTTTTCTTTCGATTAATATTTTATCATCGGTTTCTGTGATTTCTGTTTTTTCATCAGCCAACGTTAACGCATAAACTAACTCAACAGACCCTAAAATATCAAGTAATTTTTCATAGGTATCTGTAAGGGATATTAAACATCCTGTACAACCACTCATGTGTATATGGGCAATTCTTACCACTATATCACCATTATCGATATAATTTATTTTATTTATTCTAAAACTTAGTTAAATTAATTTATTAACTCATTAATAGTCAATTTATAGTCCATTTAGTAATTTAGTAATTTAGTATAATACATCCATAAATATATTTTAAATTTAAAATTAAATTTAAAGAAGGACTAAAAACATGTTTTTAGATTATTTTAGATTATTTTAGACTATTTATTTAATTATTTAGTCTAATTTAATTCTTCAATTATCATTTTAACCGCATCATCGATTGAATTGGTTACTTCATCCGATAATTCAAGTAATATGTCCGGTGCCGTAACTCGTTTTTGTTGACATCCGATAACTACAATCTCAACCCCGTAATCATCGTTAATTTCTCTTAACATACCTGCTAATGGCATATCGTGGGCATCCACGTGATATTTAGGAAGATTTGGTATATCTTCAACATATAGTTTTTTCAAGGTCCCTGGTTCTAAACCATAGTCAATAATATCTGCAATTACAATCTTTCTTAAAGGGGTTTCTCCATCTATTAATGATAAAATAAAGTGAGAAGCTCCCGTACCTGCGTCAATGAGTTGTATTTTTTCGGAATTTAAGATAGGATATTGCTCTTTTAATTCATTTAATCTGTTTATTATATGGTATCCAAATCCATCGTCCCCAAAAAGGATGTTACCACATCCAAGTACTAATATCTCTTTATTTAAGTATCCTGGCATAATTCACCATTTTTAGTTTGGTAGTATACAATTATAGTTTATATGTAGTTTACATATGGTTTATAAAATATATTTATAGATTTAAATTAATTATTGTATTGTTATTATATTTTTATAATATTTTTATAATATTTTTTTATATTTTTATTTGAAGTATTTCTCATTTACAACCTTATTATCGTAATCTAAGGATATCATGTGAGTTGCACAGGAAACACACGGGTCGTAGGCTCTTACAACGTGTTCAGCGAATTTATAGTGCGTACCTTCTACCGCTTTACCAATTAATGGAATATTCCATGTGGTTGCTACAATTGCGTTGTAATAGGTAATTCTACCTTTTTCGTCTATTGAAGCTTGGTGGGTGTTGTGACCTCTAGCAGCTTCGTGAACTCCAAGACCTAATTTTTCACCATCTCCCAAAATAGGGTCTTTTGCTCTTGTTGGACCGTCCACGTTTAATTCGTCGACTATTTCCATCGCTCTTTTTACGTGCACAACGTTTTCGTAAGCTCTTGCAATATGTATTGCCATCGCACCTTTTTCCTTGAAATCGTGGAATTTCGCAAATCTTGCACGTGGACCTACTTCCATCAATCTACCGTTATACCTTGGGATTGTTGTACAAGCTTGTACTGCTACTTCTTTTTCATATACATCGTATGGCGTATACTCGTGTACCTTTTTCTGGTCTATATTTTCCCTATTTCCATATGTGGAGTCAGTAGCTAAATATCCAAAGTCGTGGTATCCTAATTTTTCAGGAATTTCTGTTCCATCAACTAGTGTTCTATTTTCAAAAATAGGAATTAAATATTCGAGCTGTTCTTTTGCTAATTTTTCAAATTCTTTACATTTGTAGTATATTTTTGAAGCTGCTGAAGGAGTAATGCTTTTTAACATACCGCCCACTTTAATGTTTGGAGCGTGGATTGCTTCCCCACCTATTGTATCAACAATATATTGACCGGTTTTTCTCATCTGCTGAATTCTTGTGATGTATTCAACACGGTCTTTTTCAGGTATAAAATCAGGAGCAATTAAAAATTCATGTAATGGGTGTGAGTGCATTTTGTTCCCGATTCCGGTTAATTCTCTTAATAATAATCCATCTTTTGGAGGTACAATACCACAAGCGTCTTCAATTGCTTCCACAGCTGATGTAGCGTGTGCAATAGGGCAAATACCACAAAATCTTGAAACTGCAATAGGTGCAAATTCCGCCGGTTTACCTACTAAAAACTTTTCAAAGCCTCTTACTGGCGTTACACTTAAATAGTTACCTTTCTCTACGATTCCATCGTCATCTACTTTCAAAACAAGTTTTGTATGACCTTCGTGTCTGGTTGTCGGGTTAATTTCAACAGTTTTTCCCATTAAATCACCTATTTGTTAAGCCACAATTAGTATTCTATTTATTTTTTATTTAACCACATTTTAATTTAAAATTTTTAATTTAAGAGATATTTATCGGTATTTTAAGTTTTTAATTTTTAAGCATTTTTTACACATATTTTTATTAAAAGTCACAAATTAGTCATTTTATTTAGTCTATATCTAGACTATATTTAGCCCAGAATTTCACATGTCATTAAACATTCAAATATTTATTAAAAAATTTAATATGGTATTTCTATAATTAATAGATATTAGAAATATTATTAACCATATTAATAATTCAATATAATGTCTTTAAAATTTTCTATATAAACCTTTTGATTTCGTTTTAAAAATTGTATTATATATATTAGGTAACGTTATACACATATGAGAAATTAGAATAACTATTGACTATATTAGATTATCTAATGAGGTGAAAATGTGGCTGAAAACTGGGAACCGAAAATTGTCGGTTTTTGTTGTAACTGGTGTACTTATGGTGGTGCAGATACAGCAGGTGTTGGGAGAATGCAATATCCTCCAAGCATCAGAATCATTAGAGTGATGTGCTCAGGCAGAATCGAACCATCATTCATATTAAAAGCATTCAAAGAAGGCGCTGATGGTGTATTCATCGGTGGTTGTCACCTTGGAGACTGTCACTACGATGCAGGTAACTACAAATGGCAAAGAAGAGTTATGATGCTCTACGATATGCTCGAAGAACTTGGTATCGAAAGAGAAAGAGTCATGCACGAATGGATTTCAGCTTCTGAAGGTGAAAAATTCCAAATTGCAATGAATGATATCTACGATAAAATAAAAGCTATGGGTCCTTGTACTTTAAAAGAAAATACGGGCAGTATAGACGAAGAATAATAAATAAACCGATTTGATTTAAAATATACTAGTATTATAAATTAATACTGAACTAATACTGAACTAATACATACGGTGGTTTCATGGTTAAAATAGCTACTACATGGCTTGGATGTTGTTCTGGTTGCCACATTAGTCTTTTAGATTTACATGAAGACTTATTAGGCATTTTAGAACAAGTTGAATTAGTCCACAGCCCTGTTTTAATGGATGTTAAAGAAATACCTGATGACATAGATGTTGCATTAATCGAAGGTGGGGTTAGAAACGAAGAAAACCTTCATATTGCAAAAGAAATGAGAAAAAAAGCGAAAGTTGTAATTGCTTTCGGTACTTGTGCAGTTTACGGTGGTATCCCAGGTATGGGTAACCTTTACTCAAACGAAGAATTGCTCGAAAAAGCGTACAAAACGACAATTACTACTAAAAATGATGAAGGTATCATTCCAAACGAAGAAGTACCTGCATTAACTTCGAGAGTAACACCCCTCTCACAAGTTATTGACGTTGATTACATACTTCCAGGATGCCCTCCTAAACCAGAGTTAATCGCAAGTGTATTGACTTCACTTTTAGAAGGCAAAGAACCTGAATTATCAAATAAAAACATGTGCGAAGTGTGCCCTAGAGAAAAAAGTAGCGAAGGGGTTGTTGTAGGCGAGCTTAAGAGAAATTACGAAGGCGAAATCGACCCTAAAAAATGTTTACTTGAACAAGGTTACGTTTGCATGGGTGTTGCTACAAGAGCAGCTTGTGGTGCCATATGTCCAAGTGCAGGCGTTCCCTGTACTGGTTGCTACGGTCCAACCGATAAAGTTGTAGACCAAGGTGCTAAAATGATATCTGCGTTAGCTTCCGACTATAAAGTTGATGATGATAAAGAAATGGATCCTAAGGAACTTCCAAACAAAATGATTGACAAAGTAGGTAGTTTTTATAAATTTACACTCCCTAGTGCGTTAATTCCTGTGAAAAACGATAGAAATAAAAAATAATTAAAAATAATTAAAAATAATTAAAATTGTTAAGTGGTTAATAACTCATATTTCCTTATTTAATTTAATTTAAATTAAATTGGTTATAAACTCAATATGGGGAATTTAGTAAAATAAATTGATTAAAATAGACAATTATATTATTTGACTATAAAATGACTATAAAATAATACCAATCTACTTTAAAATTAAAATAAATTAAAATAAAACGAATAGTTTAAAATTAAAAATTATGGATTATCATATATGGTGATATAATGACAAAATTGTCAATAGAACCTGTTACTCGGGTTGAAGGACACGGTAAGGTTACGTTATCATTTGATGATAGCGGAAAGCTCGACAAAGTCAATTTTCACGTTGTGGAAGTTAGAGGTTTTGAAAAATTCTTAGAAGGGAGATATATTGAAGATGCACCAATATTCACCCCGAGAATCTGTGGAATTTGTCAAGTTTCACACCATTTAGCAAGTGCTAAAGCAGTTGATAACGTATTTGGTGTAAAAATACCTGAAACAGCAGATATGCTTAGAAATTTAATGCAACAAGGTTCAAACGTGCACAGTCACGCTTTACACTTTGGTATGCTCGCATCTCCAGATTTAATGTTCCCAACTACGGATGACGCTTTAAAAAGAAACCTTTTAGGCGTTGCCGGGGAAAATATGGACATAGTGAAAGATGCAATTGCAATGAGAAAAGTAGGTCAAACTATCGTTCAAAAAGTAGGCGGTAGAGCAATTCACCCAGTAACTGCGATAGTAGGCGGTCAATCAAAACCACTAACCGAAGAAGAAAGAGATGAACTTTTAACTTTATCTGATAATCTTGTTGAAACAGCTGAAAGAACATTAAACGTCGGAAAACAGATGGTTGAAAGCTTAAAAGAAAAAGACTTAATGGACCTCGGATATTTCGAATCCTACCACATGGGTTTAGTAAATAAAGGCGCTCAAGACATCTATGAAGGAAATATTAGAGTCGTAAACGCTGAAGGTAAAACCGAATACGAATTCGATCCTGCAGAGTATGCAAACTATATTTCAGAAGGAGTAAGACCTTATTCATACTTAAAATTCCCGTACTTAACTGAAAAAGGGGAAGGCGAAGGAAATGGGGCGTATAGAGTTAATACACTCTCAAGATTAAACGTATGCGATAAAATGCCTACACCACTTGCTCAAAAATACTACGAAGAATTTGTTCAAACATATGGAAAACCTGCACATCAACCTATGTTATTCCACTATGCAAGATTAATTGAATTATTATCAAGTTCAGAATTAATCAGAAAATTCTTAGAAGACGATAAAATCGTTGGAACAGATGTTAGAGCTGAAGCTAACGATATTGTGGGCGAAGGTGTTGGTTGCGTTGAAGCTCCAAGAGGTACTTTAATCCACCACTTCAAAACCGACGATAAAGGAATTATTAACGATACTAACTTAGTTGTTGCTACCGTTCAAAATAACCCTGCAATGGACATCGGAGTTCAAAAAGTTGCTGAAAAATACATCAAAACACCGGAAGACGCAAAGCCTCATATTTTAAACCATATGGAAATGGTTATTAGAGCTTACGACCCTTGCTTATCCTGTGCAACACACACCATCGGTGAAGAACCTAAAATGTTATCCATGGATGTTTACCAAGGCGGAAAATTAATTAAAACATTATAATCGGTAATTTACTGATTAGTAACTAAATTAATAATAAATAATTGTTAAATACTGGTATAAATACGAGTATTGCTAAACGTAGTACGATCATGCTATAGAATTATGCTATAGAATTGAATTGAATAATACATTTACATAGTAGGGGATGTTTATGACTAACTTAAATTCAGAGAACAAGTGCAGTTGCTGTGATTCAGCTAATTCATGCGACGGAACAAATGGTATCAATTGGGACAAAGAGAAATGTGAATATTGTGGTCCTTGTGCGATAAAATGCCCAAATGATGCTATAATGGTTGTGAACCCAAAAGGTCTTGAATTACCATCTAGGGCTAAAACCGAAAGAGCAAATGAATTTAAAATGTGCGATTTATGTGGAACTTGCGTATCTGCATGCCCAACAGAAGCTTTAAAAATGGGAAAAATTGTACATAACGAAAAAGAATACGACAGGATTGAATTTACCCCAAGTCTCTGTGATAGTTGCGGTACTTGTGTTGAAATCTGTCCACAAAATGTATTAAAATTAAATGAAGAATACAAACTCAAAGGATTTTGCGTAATGTGTCTTAAATGTATAGATGCTTGTGACAAAACCAAAAAGAACGCTTTATCATTAAAATAATTTTTTTGATAAATGTAGGTATTAAGAAAATTGATATATTTATTAACATATTTAATATGTAAAATTTTACGATATTATATTAAAAATACCAAATTAAATTAAGATATTACCATTCCTATCTTTAAATTATAAAATAATATAAAATAATATAAAATAAGTATAAAATAACCATTAAAATTAATTATATAGCCAAAATATCGGTGATATTATGGAAGAACCAAGAATTGGAGTTTATGTTTGCCATTGTGGTGTTAACATAGGCGGAGTTGTAGACTGCGAAAACGTAGCTAAAACTGCCGAAGGACTCGAAAACGTAGTAATTGCAAGAGACTACAAATATATGTGTGCAGACCCGGGGCAAGAAATGATTAAAAAAGATATCAAAGAGCTAGGGTTAAACAGAGTTATTGTAGCAGCTTGTTCACCAAGACTTCACGAACCTACATTTAGGAGATGTGTTGCAGAAGCTGGATTAAACCCATTTTTATTTGAGTTCGCTAACATTAGGGAACACTGTTCGTGGGTTCACATGAAAGATAAAGAAAAAGCTACTGAAAAAGCAAACGATCTTGTAAGAATGGCCGTAGCAAAATCAAGAGGCTTAGAACCATTGGACTACCTTAACGTACCAGTGACCAAAAGAGCACTCGTTATCGGTGCAGGGGTTGCAGGTATCCAGGCAGCTCTTGATTTAGGTGACGCAGGTTTTGAAACAATCGTTGTAGAAAAAACCCCATCAGTTGGAGGTAGAATGGCGCAACTCGATAAAACATTCCCTACTAACGACTGTTCAATTTGTATCCTTGCTCCTAAGATGGTAGATGTTGCAAAACACCCTAAAATTAAATTATACTCATACTCTGAAGTAAAAGAAGTAAAAGGTTACATAGGTAACTTCACAGTTAAAATTGAGAAAAAGCCAAGATACTTAAGTGAAGAGAAATGTACCGGTTGCGGTTCTTGTGCTGAAGTATGTCCTATTAGCGTTCCAAATGAATTTGACATGGGACTTGGAATGAGAAAGGCAATCTACAAACCATTCCCACAAGCGGTACCTGCAAAATACACCATTGATATGGAACACTGTATAGATTGTGGTCTTTGTTCAAGAGTTTGTGGCCCTCAAGCAATTGACTACAAACAAAAACCAGAAATCATTGAAGCTGACGTAGGTTCAATCATTAATGCGACAGGTTACGACCCATACGACCCAACCGAAAAAGAAGAATACGGTTACGGAGTTTACCCTAACGTTGTGACTGCGATGGAATTAGAAAGAATGATTAACGCATCCGGTCCTACGCTAGGTAAAGTAATTAGACCTAGCGATGGTCAAAAACCAAAAAGAATCGCATTCATTCAATGTGTCGGTTCAAGAGATGCTAAAACAGGTCACAGATACTGTTCAAACGTTTGTTGTATGTATGCAATGAAAAACTCACAGTTAATCAAAGAAAAATCACCTGAAACAGATATCGATATCTACTATATGGATATTAGGGCATTCGGTAAAGCATACGAAGAATTCTACGAAAGAAGTGCGAAACAGTACGGTATTCAATTTATTAGAGGAAGACCTGCACAAGTATTGCAAGATGTTGATAGTGATAACCCAGTGATTAGAGCTGAAGATACACTTTTAGGTGAAATATCTGAAAAAGAGTACGATTTAGTAGTTCTCTCAGTTGGTATGGTGCCTTCAGAAAGTGCGGACGACATCCAAAAATTACTCGGTATTTCAAGAAGTGCGGACAGATTCTTCTTAGAAGCACACCCTAAATTAAGACCTGTAGATACCGCAACAGACGGTGTGTACTTAGCTGGTGCTTGCCAGGGTCCTAAAGATATTCCTGCATCAGTTGCACAAGGTTCAGCAGCTGCTTCGAGAGCTTCAATTCCATTAGCTCAAGGGGAAGTTCAAATTGAACCTATAGTTGTAAACATCGACAGTGAAGTTTGTGGTGCATGCGGTATTTGCGTACAACAATGCCCTTACGGTGCACCAAGATTTGTTGAAAAAGACGGTAAAATGGCTGTAGAAGTAATTTCTGCACTCTGTAAAGGTTGCGGTACTTGTGCGGCAGGTTGTCCGAGTGGAGCCCTAGAGCAATCACACTTTAAAACAGGACAAATTTACAGTCAAATTGAAGGAGCATTTAAAGATTCATTCTAATTAATACTCCATTCTACCAAATATTTTAAATTAAAATTAATTTAACTTAATTTAATTTAAATTGTTAAAATAGTTAAATAGTGGTATAACTAGTACAATTTAGATTTTAAAAAAATAACATATGTAAGCATATACGATAATGTATATACTAATTTACTTTAAGATATTATTAATTTCTATTTTTTTATATTTTTATTGTTTATTTTATTATTATAATTATTAGTATTATAATTATTATAATTATTTTATTAATAACCTAATTCAATTAATCGCCTAAGGTAAATAGCAAACCTTTTCCTACACTCGGAACAGTGTTTTACATAGAGCAAATAGTGTATAACGTTTCCACGGTCTGCTTTTTTCTGCAAAATATCTTTTGGCAAGTGTTTTATATGTGGCGATACATCTTCCAAATCTGATTTATGATTGTAACCCCTACTAATCATTTCTTTTGCTAGTTCATCGTGTCGTTCCTTTATGGTGTCAACTTCAACTTGGTCAAATTCCACGTGCTTTGTTATCTGTCTTTTACGTTTTAAAGAGCCTAAAAGCATATGACTCTCCACATGCGCACTTCCAAGGTGTTTTTGACACAAAGCTACGGCGGGAAAATGAGGAAATTGATTAACCATAGTTGCACCTTGTAAACTTATAATATTGTTAAAATCGTAATCCATGTAATAAGTATTGACATTTGTTCTTGTATTAATATATCTACAATAATGTATATATATTATAAGATTTCTATAGGTAAATATTGAATAAAAAAATTAATAAAATAAAATAAGATAAATAATAAAATAAAATAGAATAAAATAGAATAGTAAAAAATCAAAACAAACTAAAACCAAAGTTTATAAAAATCAATGGTGTTTAAAAATGAATCATATACCGAAAATCTCGAGTAAGGATAGTTTCCGAAATATGAATGCAAATGACTTGAATAATGAAATTAATAACGTAAATAGTTTAAATTCAAAAATTGTTGTTTTATCCCAGTGGTGGCACTAATCGCTGTGTAATTTGTTAGCGAACGCTATAGTTCGATAACGGTAATTGTAAATTAATTGTATTTTGCAGTAGTTAACTAAAAATTTATAAATTTTAAAATAATTATATCCATATATTTGACCATTTAAATTTATAGATGTTTAATTACTATTTTATGCAAATATATTGTACAATTAATATATTTAGATTTACAAATTTTAGTTAATTAAACTTAAAAATTTAGTAAATTTAACCAACTACATCTAAATTAACGAAAATTTAAGGCTGATTATCATGATAAATTTTAAAAGACAGGCGAATGCCATAAAAAATTGCAATAAATCGAATAAAAAGAATAATATGGATGAAAAGAATAAAACCAATAAAAATGCAGTAATTGCAGAAATTAAAGTTCATTCTCCTAAATACGGCGATTTACTAAAACAAAGGAACGAATTGGATATATTAAATATATATGAAGAAGCTGGAGCTGTTGGAATTTCTTATATCACGGATAAACAATATTTCAATGGAGACTTTGAAGTATTTAAGAAAATTTGTAAAAATACGGAACTTCCCGTACTTAGAAAGGATTTTATCACTGCAAAAGACGAAATTGAAAAAACTGCAGAAGCAGGAGCCAGCACAATACTATTAATTCCAAGGCTATTAAGCGAAGAAACAGCTGAATTTGTGGATTATGCAAACAGCTGTGGACTCGATACACTCGTTGAAGTACACAATGCGCAGGAAATAGAAATTGCGAAGAATACAAAAACTTCTATGATTGGAATAAACAACAGAGACATACGTAAATTAGAACTTGATGACGGGACGGTATCTTTAACTGAAAAATTAGCTAATTTAATACCTAAAGATAGAATACTAGTTAGTGAAAGCGGAATTTCTAATTTAAACGATTTAAACACTGCTTTAAAATATGCTGACGCCGTATTGGTTGGCACGTCATTTATGAAAGCAGACTTTAAAATACAGAAAGAGTTTGTTGAAAGCTTTGTAAGGGGAAAATATGACTGAAACAGCAGATAAAGAATTTATGAATAGAATTCTTGATAAAAATGATTTGACATTTGAAGAAGCTTACAAACTTTTCGGAATATTACTAAATGAAAACGAAATTAAAATAGGGGCTTACTTAACCGCCCTACAAATGAAAGGCATTACTTCTGAGGAAATTGCAGGCTTTGCAAAAGCAATGCGTGACAATGCAATAACTATGAATTTAGGAAACGTCGTAGACACCTGTGGGACAGGCGGGGATGGCTCAAAAACAATAAATGTTAGTACGGCGGTTTCTTTGATACTTTCCTGCTTTACAAAGGTTGCAAAACACGGTAATGTATCAGTAACTTCAAAAAGTGGCTCTGCAAATGTTTACGAAGCTTTGGGTTGTAAAATTCCTGAAACGATCGAAGAAGCAGAATTATCAATGGAAAAAACCAATTTTACATTCTTACACGCTCAAAAATACCATCCTGCTCTTAAAAAAATAATGCCCGTAAGGAACGAATTAAAATTTAAAACGATATTCAATGTATTAGGACCTTTAGCAAACCCTGCTAGTCCCAAATACCAAATAATTGGGGTAAATTCGATTGAATTGTGTAATAAAGTTGCAAAAGCGTTGCCTAACTTACAAAATATTGAAAAGGCATTGGTTGTAAACGGCTATGGGAAAAGTGGGAAAAGCTACGAAAAAAATTATACGCTTGATGAGTTAAATCCAAACGGAAATTCAAAAATCGTGGAATATAATAAAATTACTAAGAAAAATGAGTCAGAATGTAATTTCGAAGATAATTTCGAAGATAATTTCGAAGATAATTTTAAAAGTTATATTGTAAGTCCTGAAGATTTCGGACTTGAAAATTCAAAAATAATTCCTTGCATTAGTCCGGAAGAAAGTGCCGAACGTTTAAAAAATGTATTTTCCGGAAAAATAAATGAAGATAGGAATTTTATACTAATGAATGCCTCAGCGGGTTTATATGCTTGTAAAATTGCATCTGATTTCTTAGAGGGCGTGGAAATCGCAAAAGAAGTGCTTGATTCAGGATTAGTTTTGAAAAAACTCGAAGAACTTAACAAACTTAAAGAAAATAGCAGAATAAAAAAAATAACTGAGTATAAATCAAAGGGTGGGAATTATGAAAATTAAATTAGATTATGTAAACCCTTTGAAACTCTATGAAGTTATACAAAATGAAGGTAAATATCCATTAATGCTTGAATCACGTTCTAAAGGTAAAACAAACGCTAGATATACATACATTTCATTTAATCCAGAATACATGTTGCGAATAAAAAATAAAACCAAAATAGATAATCAAACAGTTTCAAAAGAGAGTAACCCGTTTAAATCGTTAAAAGAAATTTCAAAAATCAGTGGAATCAATGCCGATAAGGGTAATAATAATAGTAATAATAATTTAAAATACACCGATGACAGATTTACGGGTGGTTACCTGGGATATATGGCTTATGATTGCATACACAACTACATTGGTGGAAAAATAGAAGAACCATCTGTATTTGGGTATTATGGCAGTATGTATGTTTATGATCACCTTTTGAAGAAATTTTATTATTATTCTGAAAAAAATAATTCGATTGACGAAATAAAAGAAGCTAATAAATTTGTTGAAAAAGCTAAAAAACTTGAAATTGAAGATAAATGTGGAAAAAATAATGAAAATAAATATAAAAATAATGAAAAAAATGTTGAAATAATCGGTTGCGATGCAAATTTTGAAGATTATATTAAAATGGTGGAAAAGGCAAAAGAACATATATTTGAGGGCGATTCTTTCCAAATAGTACCTTCGAGAGAATACTATTTAAAAAGCGAATATTCTGCGTTTGAATTGTATAAAAATTTGAGAAAAATTAACCCGAGCCCATATATGTTCTTACTCGAATTTGATAAAAAAATAGTTGGTGCATCCCCTGAAACCATGGCATCGGTACAAAATAACATTTTAAAAGTAAATCCAATTGCAGGTACTGCCCCAATTGGTAAAAACGAATTAGAAACGGAAAAATTTGCAAAAGAGCTATTGAATGATGAAAAAGAGCAAGCAGAACACATGATGCTCGTGGACCTTGCTAGAAATGACGTTAGAAAGGTTTGCAAACCCGGAAGTGTAACTCTTGACAAGTTTTTCGATGTTGTAAAATACAGTCATGTTCAACATATTGAGAGTGAAATTAGCGGTATTTTAGATAAAAAACATAATTTCAATATGTTTGATGCAATAGAAGCTACATTCCCTGCAGGTACTCTTACAGGAGCTCCTAAATTTAGGGCGATGGAAATAATCGATAAAATAGAAAAATCAAGGCGAAAAGTCTACGGTGGTGCGGTAGGTTACTTCTCAAATAGTGGAAATGCTGATTTAGCGATAGGGATTAGGATGACAGAGATTGAAAAAAACGATATTTGTAGCGTTAGAGCGGGTGCGGGTATTGTAGCTGATTCAATTCCTGAAAAAGAGTATTATGAAACAGAACGGAAAATGCGAGCGATGATGAAAGCTTTAGGCGTTAAATCTCCATTTAAAAAGGGTGAAGATGTATGATAGTAATAATCGATAATAAAGATTCGTTTGTATGGAATTTAGCAGACTATGCGTCATTATACGATGAAATAAAAGTGGTTCCAAACACTATAGAAGTCGAACAATTGCTAAATCTAAATCCTGACGGTATTATCATATCTCCAGGACCGGGAAGCCCCGAAAACGATAAAGATGTTCAAAATTGCCCTAAAATTATTCAAGAATTAAATGTTCCGATTTTGGGTGTCTGTTTAGGTCATCAAACTATTGCAAACGTCTTTGGAGGGAAAGTCGGTAAAATTCCACCGTTTCATGGTAAATCAAGCTATATAAAACACGATGGAAAGGGAATTTTCAAAGATGTTGAATTACCATTTAAAGCAGGTCGATATCATTCGCTTTCGGTCTTAAAAATGCCCAAGAACTTCCATATATCGGCTACGAGCGATGATGGAACTATAATGGGGATAAGGCACAATTCAAAACCCATATTTGGTGTTCAATTTCATCCCGAAAGTATTTTAACAGAATTTGAGAAAAAAGAAGGTTTAAAAATTATTAAAAACTTTGTAGAGCTTTCAAAATTTTATAAATCGGATACTGAAACTAATCTTAATTGTAAATCTTAATATTCAATCTTAATTGTAAATCTTAAAAATTAGAAATAACGACGTGAAAAAATGTTTTTAAAAATTTGTGGAATAAAAACTTTAGGGGAATTAAAAATCGTCGAGAAATACGCAAATGCTACGGGAGTTATTGTAGAATGCGAATCAAAACGTAAGATAAACTTGAAAACTGCGGAAAATATCATCAATAATTCCGAAATTCCAGTTTTCACAGTTTCGACATCTAAAAATTTGGAAATTTGGAAATTAATAATTGATTCGACTTCAAAAAATTCAAATTTTAAGCCATATGTTCAAATTCATTCAAATTTATCTTCAAAAGATGTGAATTATCTTAAAAATGAATATGACTGCTTCGTAATGAAATCATTTAAAGTCCTTGAAAGAAGCTTAAATCCTAAAATAGACGCTGAAAAACTTATTGACGAAATTAAGGAGTATAACGTTGATAAAATTCTACTGGATACTGGCATGGGTTGTGGGAAAACTCATGACCATAGAATCAGTGCAATTATTTCAAAAAAATTTGATGTCGTACTCGCAGGCGGTCTAACTTTTGAAAACGTGAAAAAAATTGTAAATTCCGTAAAACCTGCAGGAATTGATATTTCGAGCGGTGTCGAATTAAAAAATAGCAAAGACGAATTATTAATAAAAAAGTTTTGTGATAATTTGATTTAATAAGAATTAGTCAAAATAATCAAATTATAACTAATTGTAGTTAATTAAAAATTATAACTAATTAAAAGTCATACGTAATTAAATTATGGTGAAATTATGAAATGTAATACAAAATGTGATAAAAACGGATATTTTGGAGAATTTGGGGGTCAGTATATACCTGAAGTTTTAAAACCTGCTATTGAAGAGCTTAAAGAAGCTTATAAAGAATTAAAAGATGATGAAGACTTTCAAAATGAACTTTCATACTATTTGAAACATTATGCAGGACGTGAAACGCCCCTTTACTATGCAAAGAATCTATCTGAAAAACTTGGTGGTGCTAAAATCTATCTAAAAAGAGAGGATTTATTGCACGGTGGCGCCCATAAAACTAATAATACAATAGGTCAAGCATTACTTGCTAAAAAAATGGGTAAAACAAGAATAATTGCGGAAACTGGCGCAGGTCAACATGGTGTCGGTACATCAATGGCAGGGGCACTTTTTGGCCTTGAAACAGAGATTTTTATGGGTCGGATAGACACGGAAAGGCAACAACCTAACGTAGCACGTATGAAACTATTGGGTGCAAAAGTAACACCAGTCGATACAGGTTCAAAAGTTTTAAAAGACGCCGTAAATGAAGCTATGAGAAACTGGACTGCTACATTTGAAAATACGCACTATTTACTCGGTACAGTGATGGGTCCACATCCATTCCCGACCATGGTACGGGATTTTCAATCAGTAATTGGTAAAGAAGTTAAAAAACAAATAATGGAGCAGGAAGAAAGACTACCTGATTATTTAGTAGCCTGTATTGGCGGGGGTAGCAATGCAATGGGTTTATTCCATCCATTTTTGGGTCAGGATATCCAGGATAGCAATAATAATGGTGCCAAAAATATTAAAATGATAGGGATAGAGGCCGCAGGTAAAGGACTTGATACTAGTCTCCACGGTGCATCCATATCCAAAGGGGAAAAAGGAATACTTCACGGCATGCTTTCGTATTTCCTACAGGACGAAGATGGACAGATAGAGGAAGCCTACAGCATTTCTGCAGGATTGGACTATCCTGGAATAGGTCCTGAACATGCTTATTTGCATAATCTCGGACGTGTACAATATGCTTCAGCAACAGATAAGCAGGCGTTAAATGCGTTCATGGAACTTACGAGAACCGAAGGAATTATTCCTGCCCTAGAATCATCTCACGCGATTGCTTATGCCATTGAAAATGCGGGTAATATGAGTAAAGATGACATAATGGTGATAAACCTTTCAGGACGTGGAGATAAGGATTTAAACACCGTAATAAACTCAGTAAATAAATTAGATAATAAAATTAGATGATAAAATTGCCAATAACATCAGATGATAAAATATCGAGGAATTTAAATGAAAAACTTAGAAAATAATTTAGAAAACGATTTAAAAAAAGATTTAAATAAGAATATCGATGAAAAACCAATTTTAGTTAGTTTTTTAGTATCTGGAGACCCAAATATTGAAGCTACACTAAAATTTATGAATGCACTAGATGAATATTGTGGAGTTATCGAGCTTGGTATTCCATTTAGTGACCCAGTAGCAGATGGTTCAACTATTCAAGAAGCAAATGTACGTTCTTTATCAAATGGTTATAAAATACATCAATCTTTTGACGTATTACGGGAATTTAGAAAATTTTCAGATACGCCTGTTGTATTGATGACTTATTACAACCCCGTGTATAAAAGAGGTATTGAAAATTTTATAGTTCAGGCAAAAGATGCAGGAGCAAATGGACTTATAATTGTAGATTTACCACTAGATGAAGCAGAACAGTATAGAACGATATGTAAAAAACACGATATGGGGACCATATTTCTTGTGGCACCAAATACATCGGATGAACGATTAATTTATTCTGATGAGGCTAGTACAATGTTTCTATACTTAATTTCAACATTTGGTATTACTGGAACAAGAGATTCATTTGAAAAGATGACTTTTGACTTTATAGCTCGTGCAAAAAATCTTTGTGGTAAAAATAGTAAGTTGTACGTAGGTTTTGGAATTTCAAACGGTGAGCATGCTGAAAAAATAATTGAAAATGGTGCTGATGGCATTATAGTGGGAAGTGCTTTTGTAAACATTATTAAAGAATACGGGGACTCTGAAACAACCCCTTATAAATTAAAAGAATTAGCTAGAGAATTAAGTGATGGAATTACTAGGGGTTATGATAAATACAATGAAAAGAATAATTATTAAATTAGAGAATTATTAATTTAATAAATAAAAAAAGATTAATGAGTAAACTACATATTTATTTTATAATATATTTATTTTAAATTTTTTGGGTGGGAATATGGATTTAAAAGATAATATACTTTATAAATCAATCAAATGGTTTTTTGCAGTTGAATCAGAGAAACCTAAAAATTATGATACAGAAGTAAAGCCTATATTATATGAACAAGAGCGACGTGGTAGGCGTCGTATAATCTAAATTTATAAGTTTGTAAATTTATAAAATAAAAATAATAAAGTAAAAAAGAAAAATATTGTTAATGTGTATCTAATGTATTGTATATTAATAATTAATTAATTAATTAATTAATTATTCATTTAATTCTTTTTTGAATTCAAAAAGTTTTTAGCAACATCCATTATATTTTCAGATATGACATATTTTGAATTCTCTTTCAAAACACTATTTGTAACGTCGAGTGATTTATAAAGTTGTGCTTCACCTTTAAAGTACTGTTGTGCAGCTTCTGCAACTGTTTGTATTGCTTTAGCTTGCCCTTCAGCTTCAATTTTAATACTTTCTGCAGTACCTTGCGCCCTAAGGATTTTACTTTGCTTTTCCCCCTCAGCTTCCAAAATTGCAGCTCTTTTAAGCCTTTCAGCCTTCATTTGTTGGGTCATTGCGTTTTTGATATCAGTAGGCGGGTCAATTTCCCTAAGTTCTACTTTTTCAACTTTTACCCCCCAACTGTCAGTATCCTTATCGAGTGACTCTAAAAGTTTGTTATTTATGTATTCCCTTTTGTTTAAAACTTCATCCAATTCAAGACTTCCGATAATTGCCCTAAGTGTCGTTTGAGCTAAATTTACTATTGCATACTGGTAGTTTTGAACTTCAAGAACTGCTCTGTTAACGTCCATAACTCTATAGTAAATAACCGCATCGGTTGTAACTCCCGCGTTATCTCTTGTAATCATTTCTTGAGGTGGTACATCGATTACCTTTGTTCTTACATCCACTTTTATCGCGTTATCGATGAAAGGGATTATTAAGTTTACACCAGGTCTTAAACTTCCTACCACTTTTCCTAATCTAAATATTAAACCCAATTCGTATTGGTTAACAATTACAACGGATTTAATAATTATAAATAATATAATTAGCCCTACTATGGGTAGTAATAGCCAGTCCATATATTTCAACCTCTAATAAATATTTAAACAATTATTCCGTATTTTATTTGTTTAAGTTAAGTTATATAGTTAATTTAATTTATTTAATTTATTTAATTATGATATTATCTATATTCCTAAGTATATTAATATGCAGGTATGTAATTTAAATAACTATTGATTAAAATTAAATTTAATTTAAAAACAGAATATCAAATGTAAAAAACATAATAAACTTTGTAATATAAATCTATTTTAAAAAAATAAAAAGAAAAAGAATTGAATTAGGGATTAATCCCCATTAATTAATTAATTAATTCTTAATTAATTAATTTTTTTAGCTTTTCCAGAAACTTTTGAAAAAAGTTTCATCAAAACTTAAGTAAAGCTTACTAGCTTACTAGTTTAACAGCTT